>NZ_JBEGED010000026.1:0-57604 GCF_040202885.1 Xanthomonas sp. WHRI 1810A | reverse complement strand
TAGGTCATCGTCAAGATTAAATTCCGAAACCCCTCATCGCTTGCGCGGTGAGGGGTTTTGTTTTGGGCGATCGAAAACCGTAAGCACTCTACTCGAATCTATAGCCCTCCAAGCCGTCAAAACGCTTCAAACAGGACAAGGTGTCTAACAAGCCTGGCTGCGCACTGGTATGCGGTTGAGGAACAAGCCTTCCGCCATTATCCGAATTCAGTCTAATTCAATAATGCGCCTCTCTGGGCCTGCAGGACCGAAAACGCAAAGGGTAGACTCGGCCAGTCAGCTTTGCAGGCCGCTTGATACGCGTCCAATTGATTGGCCCATCAGTAATCTCGGCATTAATTGAGGTCAGGCGGTGGCATTGCTCATTCTATTAACAGTTCGTTGAATCCATAAGAATGCCGGTTATGATGCCCGCCTGGTCAGTAGGTAAAATTCAATGCATGCGTTGTTGAGAATTATTGAAGATGGGGAATTCCATTCTGGGCAGGCCCTAGGGACTGCGCTTGGCATCACCAGATCTGCGGTGTGGAAGCGGCTGCAGCATATGGAGAGTGAGCTCAACATCGAGATTCACAAGGTTCGAGGGCGTGGGTACCGCCTTGTCAGTCCTGTAAGTCTTTTGAGGGCGCAATATTTGGAAGCGGCCGTTCTGCCTTATGGATGGGCGGTTCGGGTCTATGACGCAATCGGTTCCACTAATGCGGAGGCGATGCGGCTTATAGCGGCAGGTCAAACCTTGCCGGTTCTAGTATTGTCGGAGCAGCAAACTGCTGGCCGCGGGAGGCGCGGCCGAAAATGGGTCAGTCCCTTTGCCGAAAACCTTTACTACAGCCTGGCTATACGAGTAAGTGGCGGGATGCGTCAGGTGGAAGGTTTAAGCCTCTCGGTGGGGCTGGCGGTTATTAAGACGCTAACGGAAGCGGGCATAGAGGGGGCAGGTCTGAAATGGCCTAACGATATTCTCGTTGGAAGCAGTAAGCTCGCCGGCATTCTGCTTGAGCTGATGGGGGACCCTGCCGATGTATGCCATGTGGTAATAGGCGTCGGGATTAACGTTAATATGCGCGCCACCGATGAGGTGGACCAGGCTTGGACATCAATGTATCTCGAGGCTGACCGGAAGATAGACCGCAACGGTTTGGTGTCACTTCTGAGTCAGAATCTAGCCGAATATCTTGAGGCTCATAGAGCGCATGGTTTTGTGGCATTTAAAGAGGAGTGGGAGCGGCGTCATTTATGGCAGGGAGCTGAAGTGATCCTGCTGGCCGGTTCCCAGGAGATTCAAGGTAGGGTCTTGGGTGTCGACGCTGCGGGAGGTCTTCGTCTAGATGTCGGTGGCATGGAGCAGGTGTTTCATGGCGGAGAGCTAAGCCTTAGGCGCCGTGATTAGCGGTTAATTCGCATCGTGCTCGAGGAAATAGTGCGAGGCCGCAACTCCGCCCTGGCTCGCAATGTCGCGGGTTCGTTTGGCGCCGCATTCGAAGCTTATCCAGTTGACTGTGCTTTGCATCTGGTTATGAGTTGAACCCTTACCGCCACATATCTAGATGCGAATGTCAGCTCCATCGTAAAAAGTTGAAGGCACTTGCTGCTCCAGTCTCCTTAAAATTGACGATGGATAAAAAGTAATAATCTCTTCTCAAGCCATTGCAACTATCGATCAGTTTGCATAGAATGGCGCCCGCTTCGCAGTGCGGCTCAATTTGAAAAGCTAGCGGAGTAGCAGTCAACGTTTGTAAGCTCAGGTTTTTTATGAGAAAAAGGTTGACAGAAGGGCAGCATGAGATGAGAATGCTGCCTCGCTTAGGAGGGGTTCCCGAGCGGCCAAAGGGATCAGACTGTAAATCTGACGTCTACGACTTCGAAGGTTCGAATCCTTCCCCCTCCACCAAATTTAAAGCGTAAGCGGTAAGCTTTGCGGGTGTAGTTTAGTGGTAGAACCTCAGCCTTCCAAGCTGATGATGCGGGTTCGATTCCCGCCACCCGCTCCAAGTTTGCCGATTGTGCGAGATGTATTGCTCTTGTAGCTCAGTTGGTAGAGCACACCCTTGGTAAGGGTGAGGTCAGCGGTTCAAATCCGCTCAAGAGCTCCATTACCAAGGCAGATATGCGAGTATCTGCCTTTGTTTTAAGCGCTAGGTTGCTGGCAGGGTTGTTCGCGTTGAGCGTGAGTCCTGCGTTAGTGGCTATCAAGCTGGCGCCTTTTTAGGCGTATGCGAATAGCGGTTGAAATCTTCTCGTTGGGTCACCATAATGGTCGGCCTGATTTTGCTTTTAGGTCAGTAGCTCAATTGGCAGAGCGACGGTCTCCAAAACCGTAGGTTGGGGGTTCGATTCCCTCCTGACCTGCCAGATTCACTCAATGTATCTGGCTTTCTTTTCACAGGATTTTAGTAGATGAATCCAAAGGCTGAAGCCCAAGACTCCCGATTTGATCTCCTTAAATGGCTTGTAGTCGTCGTTTTGGTGGTGGTGGGTGTCGTTGGAAATCAATACTACTCGGCACAGCCAATCCTGTATCGCGTGCTTGCACTGCTTGCCATTGCCGCTGTAGCTGCCTTTGTAGCTCTGCAGACAGGTAAGGGTAAGGCTTTTTTCGTGTTGGCCAAGGAAGCTAGAGCTGAGATTCGTAAAGTTGTATGGCCTACTCGCCAAGAAACTACGCAGACTACCCTGATTGTGGTAGCTGTGGTTCTCGTAATGGCGCTGCTGTTGTGGGGTTTAGATTCCCTGCTCGGCTGGCTCGTTTCCTTGATTGTCGGCTAAGGGTGTCCCGTGGCTAAGCGTTGGTACGTTGTTCATGCTTACTCGGGTTACGAGAAGCACGTTATGCGCTCGTTGGTCGAGCGTGTAAAGCTGGCTGGCATGGAAGATGGCTTCGGCGAAATTCTGGTTCCCACTGAAGAAGTGGTTGAAATGCGTAACGGCCAGAAACGCAAAAGTGAGCGTAAATTCTTTCCAGGCTACGTTCTGGTCCAGATGGACATGAACGAGGGTACTTGGCATTTGGTCAAGGACACTCCTCGTGTAATGGGTTTTATTGGCGGTACCGCAGACAAGCCTGCGCCCATCACGGATAAGGAAGCGGAAGCGATCTTGCGTCGCGTTGCTGACGGAAGTGATAAGCCGAAGCCTAAGACTCTGTTTGAGCCAGGTGAGGTTGTCCGCGTGACTGACGGTCCATTTGCGGATTTTAACGGTACTGTCGAAGAAGTTAATTACGAAAAAAGCCGGATCCAAGTGGCTGTGCTTATTTTCGGACGTTCCACTCCGGTGGAGCTAGAGTTCAGTCAGGTCGAAAAGGCATAACTGAACGAAAATCCCATACCCCGCAGCCCTGGGCTGTGGGGTTTTGTCGTCACTGGGATAAACGCGCAAGTAGCCGGGGAGCCTTTCGAGGCGTTTGAACCCGTAATTGGAGTGCCTCATGGCCAAGAAAATTACCGCTTACATCAAGCTTCAAGTAAAAGCCGCTCAGGCAAACCCGAGCCCGCCTGTCGGTCCTGCGTTGGGTCAGCACGGCGTAAACATCATGGAATTCTGTAAGGCCTTCAACGCCCGCACGCAGGGTATTGAACCAGGTCTGCCGACTCCAGTGATCATCACTGTCTACAGTGACCGCAGCTTCACGTTTGAAACCAAAAGCACCCCGGCTTCGGTTCTGCTGAAGAAGGCTGCTGGCTTGACTAGCGGTTCGGCACGTCCGAACACCGTTAAAGTCGGTACCGTCACTCGTGCTCAACTCGAAGACATCGCTAAGGCAAAAAATGCCGATCTGACTGCTGCAGATATGGACGCTGCTGTGCGCACTATCGCCGGTTCTGCTCGTAGCATGGGCCTCAACGTGGAGGGTGTGTAATGGCTAAGCTAACTAAGCGCCAAAAGGCAATTGCTGCCAAGATCGAACCAGGTAAGTCTTACAACTTCGTTGACGCGGCAGCTTTGCTGACCGAGCTGTCGACCGTCAAGTTCAGCGAGTCCATGGATATCGCTGTTAACCTTGGCGTAGATCCGCGTAAATCTGATCAGGTTGTTCGTAGCGCTACCGTGCTGCCGCACGGCACTGGTAAGACTGTCCGCGTCGCCGTGTTCACCCAGGGTCCAGCTGCAGAGGCTGCATTGGCTGCCGGCGCCGATCGCGTTGGTATGGATGATCTGGCTGCTGAGATGAAGGGTGGCGATTTGAACTACGACGTTGTCATCGCTTCTCCAGATGCAATGCGCGTTGTGGGCCAATTGGGTCAAATCCTGGGTCCTCGCGGCCTGATGCCTAACCCTAAAGTTGGCACTGTTACGCCAGACGTAGCGACTGCGGTTAAAAACGCCAAAGCTGGTCAGGTTCGGTATCGTACTGACAAGAACGGCATCATCCACACCTCCGTTGGTAAAGTCGGCTTTGATGCAGACAAACTGAAGGAAAACGTCGAAGCGCTGATCGCTGATTTGAAGCGTATCAAGCCTGCTTCCTCGAAAGGCATATACGTCAAGCGCGTTACCCTGAGCACTACAATGGGCCCGGGCCTGGTCATCGACCAGGGTTCGTTGGACGCGTAAGACCGGGATAGCACGGTAATCGTGCTATCCATAAATTGGGGTCCCTGCTTTGCGGGGGCTATCCAAGACCGTAGGCGGCGAAAGTCTTAAAACTCAAGCCTACGCAGATGGTGCTCCCGGTTCCTTACCGAATCAGACACCAAAACGACATCCGGCTTCGGTCGGATGAAACGGTAACAAGCAGGAGTTAAACCCGTGGCAATTAAACTCGAAGACAAGAAGGCCATCGTCGCTGAAGTCAACGAGGCTGCCAAAGTCGCTCTTTCCGCTGTTGTGGCTGACGCCCGCGGTGTGACAGTAGGCGCAATGACCGGACTCCGTAAAGAGGCTCGTGAAGCTGGCGTTTACGTACGTGTTGTACGTAACACCCTGCTTAAGCGTGCCGTTGCTGACACTCAATATAGTGTCCTCAACGATGCGTTCACCGGCCCTACCTTAATCGCTTTCTCCAATGAACATCCTGGCGCTGCTGCTCGTTTGTTCAAGGAATTTGCGAAAGGTCAGGACAAGTTCGAGATCAAGGCAGCTGCGTTCGAGGGCAAGTTCCTCGCGGCTAATCAGATCGACGTACTGGCAACTCTGCCGACCCGTGACGAAGCAATCTCCCAGCTGATGAGCGTGATTCAAGGCGCTACCAGCAAATTGGCTCGTACTCTGGCGGCAATTCGCGACCAAAAAGAAGCTGCTGCAGCCTAAGGCTCACCACTTCTATTCGCGTATTTTGGTTTATTTCGATGGTCGCATAGGCCGTCCCCAATTTAGGAATTAGATTCATGTCTATCTCTCAAGACGATATCCTCAACGCAGTAAGCGAGATGTCCGTACTGCAGGTTGTTGAGCTGATCAAAGCCTTCGAAGAAAAATTCGGCGTTACTGCTGCTGCAGCTTCGGCTGGTCCAGCTGCTGCCGCCGCTGTTGTAGAAGAGCAGACTGAATTCAACGTCATGCTGCTGGAAGCTGGCGAGAAGAAAGTCAACGTGATCAAGGCTGTACGTGAGCTGACTGGTCTGGGCTTGAAAGAAGCCAAGGCTGTAGTTGACGGCGCTCCAGGCATCGTTCTGGAAGCTGTTGCTAAAGACGCAGCTGACAAAGCCAAGGCTACCTTGGAAGAAGCAGGCGCTAAAGTCGAGCTGAAGTAAGCACCGACTTTGCGTCTCCAGCCCTCGCTTTTCGCGTAAGGCTGATGGCTGGTGGCTTCTGCCACCGGCCTTTTTCCGTTATTGGCGGCCGGCTGGGTCGGCGCTAATAGCGTGCTGTAACCACCGCGAATGGTGGCGCAAACCATGGGGTTTGCAAGATTTTCTGGCTGCTCCCGTCGGGAGGGGCCAAACAAGCAGGTGACCAAGCTGGGGAACGCTGATGGCTTACTCATATACTGAGAAAAAACGTATCCGCAAGGACTTTAGCAAGTTGCCGGACGTCATGGATGTGCCTTACCTCCTGGCCATCCAGCTGGATTCGTATCGTGAATTCTTGCAAGCGGGAGCGACTAAAGATCAGTTCCGCGACGTTGGCCTGCATGCGGCCTTCAAATCCGTTTTCCCGATCATCAGCTACTCCGGCAATGCTGCACTGGAGTATGTCGGATATCGTCTGGGCGAGCCGGCATTTGATGTCAAGGAATGCGTGCTGCGCGGCGTGACGTACGCAGTACCATTGCGGGTAAAAGTGCGTCTGATCATTTTCGACAAAGAATCGTCGAATAAAGCGATCAAGGATATCAAAGAGCAAGAAGTCTACATGGGTGAAATCCCATTGATGACTGAAAATGGTACCTTCGTTATCAACGGTACTGAGCGGGTTATCGTTTCTCAGTTGCACCGTTCCCCGGGCGTGTTCTTCGATCATGACCGCGGTAAGACCCATAGTTCCGGCAAGCTGCTGTACTCCGCTCGGATCATTCCGTACCGTGGTTCTTGGCTAGACTTCGAGTTTGATCCTAAGGACTGCGTATTCGTCCGGATCGACCGTCGTCGTAAGTTGCCTGCTTCAGTGCTTCTTCGTGCGCTGGGTTACACGACTGAACAAGTGCTGGATGCCTTCTATACCACCAACGTTTTCCATGTTCAGGGCGAAAATCTAAGCCTTGAGTTGGTGCCTCAGCGCCTGCGTGGTGAGATTGCCGTCCTTGATATCCTCGACGACAAAGGCAAGGTGATCGTTGAGCAGGGTCGTCGTATTACGGCTCGCCACATCAACCAGCTTGAAAAGGCCGGCATCAAGCAGCTGGAAGTGCCACTGGATTATGTCTTGGGTCGTACGACTGCCAAGGCCATCGTGCATCCGGCTACCGGTGAGATCATCGCTGAATGCAACACCGAACTGAACACCGAGATCCTGGCGAAGATCGCCAAGGCCCAGGTCGTCCGTATCGAAACGTTGTACACCAACGACATCGATTGCGGTCCGTTCATTTCCGACACCTTGAAGATTGATTCGACCGGCAACCAGCTGGAAGCTTTGGTAGAAATCTATCGGATGATGCGTCCTGGCGAGCCCCCAACCAAGGATGCGGCAGAAACCTTGTTCAACAATCTGTTCTTCAGTCCTGAGCGCTATGATTTATCTGCGGTCGGCCGGATGAAGTTCAACCGTCGTATCGGCCGTACCGAAATCGAAGGTTCCGGTGTGCTGTGCAAAGAAGATATCGTTGCGGTCCTCAAGACCCTGGTCGATATCCGCAACGGTAAAGGCATCGTTGATGACATCGACCACCTCGGTAACCGTCGTGTTCGCTGCGTAGGCGAAATGGCTGAGAACCAGTTCCGCGTCGGCCTGGTGCGTGTAGAGCGCGCTGTGAAGGAACGCCTGTCCATGGCGGAAAGTGAAGGCCTGATGCCTCAGGACCTCATCAACGCCAAGCCGGTTGCAGCTGCTGTCAAAGAATTCTTTGGCTCTAGCCAGTTGTCGCAGTTTATGGACCAGAACAACCCTCTGTCCGAGATCACGCATAAGCGTCGTGTTTCCGCGCTCGGCCCTGGTGGTCTGACTCGTGAGCGTGCAGGCTTTGAAGTTCGTGACGTGCACCCCACGCACTACGGTCGTGTTTGCCCAATCGAAACGCCAGAAGGTCCGAACATTGGTCTGATCAACTCTTTGGCTGCTTATGCTCGTACCAATCAGTACGGATTCCTCGAAAGTCCGTACCGCGTGGTTAAAGACGCATTGGTAACTGACGAGATCGTGTTCCTCTCGGCCATCGAAGAAGCGGATCACGTCATCGCCCAGGCATCTGCGGCCATGAACGACAAGAAGCAGCTGATCGATGAACTGGTTGCTGTTCGTCACCTCAACGAATTCACGGTGAAGGCACCGGAAGACGTTACGTTGATGGATGTTTCGCCGAAGCAGGTTGTTTCGGTGGCCGCGTCGTTGATCCCGTTCCTCGAGCACGACGACGCCAACCGTGCGTTGATGGGTTCGAACATGCAGCGCCAAGCTGTACCTACCTTGCGCGCAGACAAGCCGCTGGTCGGGACAGGCATGGAGCGCAACGTTGCCCGTGACTCTGGTGTTTGTGTAGTAGCGCGTCGCGGTGGTGTGATTGACTCGGTTGATGCGAGCCGGATCGTTGTCCGTGTTGCTGATGACGAAGTCGAAACTGGCGAAGCTGGTGTCGACATCTACAACCTGACCAAATACACCCGTTCCAACCAGAACACCTGTATCAACCAGCGTCCTCTGGTAAGCAAGGGTGATCGCGTTCAGCGCAGTGACATCATGGCCGACGGTCCGTCCACTGATATGGGTGAGTTGGCGTTGGGTCAGAACATGCGCATCGCATTCATGGCATGGAACGGCTTCAACTTCGAAGACTCCATCTGCTTGTCTGAGCGTGTAGTCCAGGAAGATCGGTTCACCACGATCCACATTCAGGAGCTGACTTGTGTCGCTCGTGATACCAAGCTTGGGCCTGAAGAGATCACAGCTGACATCCCTAACGTAGGTGAGGCTGCGCTCAACAAGCTGGATGAAGCCGGTATCGTTTATGTAGGTGCTGAAGTCGGCGCCGGCGACATTTTGGTAGGTAAAGTTACTCCGAAAGGTGAGACTCAGCTGACTCCAGAAGAGAAGCTGTTGCGTGCAATCTTTGGTGAGAAAGCCAGTGACGTTAAAGATACTTCCCTACGTGTGCCAACAGGCACTAAGGGTACGGTCATTGACGTGCAGGTCTTCACGCGTGACGGTGTCGAGCGTGACGCCCGTGCCTTGTCTATCGAGAAGACTCAGCTGGATGAGATTCGCAAGGACCTGAACGAAGAGTTCCGTATTGTTGAAGGTGCAACTTTCGAGCGACTGCGCTCGGCCTTGGTGGGTCGTACAGCCGAGGGCGGAGCTGGCCTGAAGAAAGGTCAGGAAATCACCGACGAAGTGCTTGATGGTCTTGAGCATGGCCAGTGGTTCAAGCTGCGCATGGTCGAAGACGCTCTGAACGAGCAGCTCGAAAAAGCCCAAGCTTACATCGTCGATCGCCGTCGTCTTCTGGATGACAAATTCGAAGATAAGAAACGCAAGCTTCAACAGGGCGATGACCTGGCACCTGGCGTTCTGAAAATCGTTAAGGTCTATCTCGCCATCCGTCGCCGTATTCAGCCTGGCGACAAAATGGCTGGGCGTCACGGTAACAAGGGTGTGGTTTCCGTGATAATGCCGGTTGAAGACATGCCGCACGATGCTAATGGCACGCCGGTTGATATCGTCCTCAACCCGTTGGGTGTACCTTCACGTATGAACGTCGGTCAGATCCTCGAAACCCACCTGGGCCTTGCAGCCAAAGGTTTGGGTGAGAAGATCAACCGAATGATCGAGGAGCAGCGCAAAGTTGCTGACCTTCGTAAGTTCCTGAACGAGATTTACAACGAAATCGGCGGTCGCCAGGAAAGCCTGGAAGACTTGTCCGACCAGGAAATTCTGGATCTTGCGAAGAACCTGCGTGGCGGCGTTCCCATGGCTACCCCGGTATTCGACGGCGCCAAGGAAAGCGAAATCAAGGCCATGCTTAAACTGGCAGATATGCCAGAAAGCGGCCAAATGCAGCTCTTCGACGGCCGTACGGGCAACAAATTTGAGCGTCCGGTTACCGTTGGCTACATGTACATGCTGAAGCTGAATCACTTGGTGGACGACAAGATGCACGCGCGTTCCACTGGTTCGTACAGCCTGGTTACTCAGCAGCCGCTGGGTGGTAAGGCGCAGTTCGGTGGTCAGCGTTTCGGTGAGATGGAGGTCTGGGCGCTGGAAGCATATGGCGCGGCATATACGCTGCAAGAAATGCTCACAGTCAAGTCGGACGATGTGAACGGTCGTACCAAGATGTATAAAAACATCGTGGACGGTGATCACCGTATGGAGCCGGGCATGCCCGAGTCCTTCAACGTATTGATCAAAGAAATCCGTTCGCTCGGTATCGATATCGATCTGGAAACCGAATAACACGTGACGTGAATCGAGGGTGGGTCTGCACGACTGCCCTCTGCTCCGCCAGGAGGAAAGGCCTTGAAAGACCTACTGAATTTGCTGAAAAACCAGGGTCAAGTCGAAGAGTTCGACGCCATCCGTATTGGGTTGGCATCGCCTGAGATGATCCGTTCGTGGTCGTTCGGTGAAGTTAAAAAACCGGAAACCATCAACTACCGTACGTTCAAGCCTGAGCGTGATGGCCTGTTCTGCGCCAAAATCTTTGGCCCGGTCAAGGATTACGAGTGCCTGTGCGGTAAGTACAAGCGCCTGAAACACCGTGGTGTGATTTGCGAAAAGTGTGGTGTTGAAGTCGCACTCGCCAAGGTTCGTCGTGAGCGTATGGCTCACATCGAGCTGGCGTCGCCGGTCGCCCACATCTGGTTCCTGAAATCGCTGCCGTCCCGTATCGGCCTGCTGATGGACATGACTCTGCGTGATATCGAACGAGTTCTCTATTTCGAGAGCTACGTCGTTATCGATCCGGGCATGACTACCCTTGAAAAGGGCCAACTGCTCAACGACGAGCAATACTTTGAGGCCCTGGAAGAGTTCGGCGATGACTTTGACGCCAGAATGGGCGCCGAGGCCGTGCGCGAGCTATTGCACGCTATCGATCTTGAGCATGAGATTGGCCGTCTGCGCGAAGAGATCCCGCAAACCAACTCTGAAACCAAGATCAAGAAGCTGTCCAAGCGTCTGAAGCTGATGGAAGCGTTCCAGGGTTCGGGCAACCTTCCTGAGTGGATGGTGTTGACTGTTCTGCCGGTACTGCCGCCAGACTTGCGTCCACTTGTCCCTCTGGATGGTGGTCGTTTCGCGACTTCCGACCTCAACGATTTGTATCGTCGAGTGATCAACCGTAACAACCGTTTGAAGCGCCTGCTGGATCTGTCGGCCCCTGACATCATTGTGCGTAACGAAAAGCGCATGCTTCAGGAAGCAGTCGATGCACTCCTCGACAACGGACGTCGCGGTCGCGCAATCACCGGTTCAAACAAGCGCCCCCTGAAATCTTTGGCTGACATGATCAAGGGTAAGCAGGGACGCTTCCGCCAGAACTTGCTCGGTAAGCGCGTTGACTACTCCGGCCGTTCCGTTATTACCGTAGGCCCGACGCTGCGTCTGCATCAGTGCGGTCTGCCTAAAAAGATGGCGCTTGAGCTTTTCAAGCCTTTCATTTTCGGCAAGCTGGAGATGCGTGGTCTTGCGACAACCATCAAGGCTGCCAAGAAGATGGTTGAGCGCGAGCTTCCAGAGGTTTGGGACGTTCTCGCTGAAGTGATCCGCGAGCACCCGGTCCTCCTTAACCGGGCACCGACCCTTCACCGTCTTGGTATCCAGGCATTTGAACCGGTTCTGATCGAAGGTAAAGCTATCCAGCTTCACCCGCTGGTCTGTGCTGCGTACAACGCTGACTTCGACGGCGACCAGATGGCCGTTCACGTTCCGTTGACGTTGGAAGCCCAGCTGGAAGCGCGTGCGCTGATGATGTCGACCAACAACATTCTGTCGCCAGCGAACGGTGAGCCAATCATCGTTCCGTCGCAGGACGTTGTACTGGGCCTCTATTACATGACTCGTGAAGCGATCAACGCCAAGGGCGAAGGTCGTGTGTTCGCGGACCTGCAGGAAGTTGACCGTGTATTCCGCGCCGGTGAAGCCGCGCTGCATGCCAAGGTTAAAGTGCGGATCAACGAAACGGTCAACGACCGTGACGGTGGCAGCGTGAGCGGCACCCGTATTGTCGACACTACTGTCGGCCGCGCGCTGCTGTATCAGGTTGTGCCGAAGGGGCTGTCGTACGATGTGGTCAACCAGCCTATGAAGAAAAAGGCGATCTCCAAGCTGATCAACCAGTGCTACCGCGTGGTTGGCTTGAAAGAGACCGTTATTTTCGCTGACCAGTTGATGTACACCGGTTTTGCCTACTCGACTATTTCGGGTGTTTCCATTGGCGTTAACGACTTCGTTATTCCTGATGAAAAAGCTCGCATTATCGACGCCGCTACCGACGAAGTTAAAGAGATCGAAAGTCAGTATGCCTCGGGCCTGGTTACCCAGGGCGAGAAGTACAATAAGGTAATCGACCTCTGGTCCAAGGCTAACGACGAAGTCTCGAAAGCGATGATGTCGAACCTTTCCAAAGAACGTGTTATCGACCGTCACGGCGTCGAAGTTGATCAAGAGTCTTTCAACTCGATGTACATGATGGCTGACTCCGGCGCACGGGGTTCGGCAGCTCAGATTCGTCAGCTGGCCGGTATGCGTGGTCTGATGGCAAAGCCAGATGGCTCGATCATTGAGACGCCTATCACCGCCAACTTCCGTGAAGGCTTGAGCGTACTTCAGTACTTCATCTCCACTCACGGTGCTCGTAAAGGTCTGGCGGATACGGCCTTGAAAACCGCTAACTCCGGTTATTTGACGCGTCGTCTGGTAGACGTGGCTCAGGATCTGGTGGTTACCGAGGTTGACTGCGGTACCGAGCACGGCTTGGTCATGACGCCGCACATTGAAGGCGGCGACGTAGTTGAACCGCTGGGTGAGCGCGTGCTGGGTCGGGTTATTGCCCGTGACGTGTTCAAGCCGGGTACCGATGAAGTCATCGTCCCTGCTGGCTCGTTGATCGACGAAAAGTGGGTTGAGTTCATCGAGCTGAACAGCATCGACGAAGTCATCGTCCGGTCGCCAATCAGTTGTGAAACACGTTATGGCATCTGTGCCAAGTGCTACGGTCGTGACCTGGCTCGCGGCCATCAGGTGAACATCGGTGAGGCTGTTGGCGTAATTGCCGCGCAGTCTATCGGTGAGCCTGGTACTCAGTTGACTATGCGTACGTTCCACATCGGTGGTGCGGCAAGCCGGACATCCGCTGCCGATAGCGTTCAGGTTAAAAACGGCGGTATCGTTCGCCTACATAACCTGAAGCACGTTGAGCGCCTTGATGGTCACTTGGTAGCTGTATCCCGCTCAGGCGAACTGGCCATTGCGGACGAGTTCGGTCGTGAGCGTGAACGCTACAAGTTGCCGTACGGTGCCGTGATTCTGGTGAAGGAAGGCGACAAGGTTGACGCTGGCTCTATCGTAGCCAAGTGGGATCCACACACTCACCCTATCGTTACTGAAATGAAAGGTACCGTGACCTACGTGGGCATGGAAGAAGGCATTACGATCAAGCGTCAGACCGATGAACTCACCGGTTTGACCAACATCGAAGTGCTGGACGCCAAAGATCGCCCTGCAGCAGGTAAAGATATTCGTCCTGCGGTGAAGATGGTTGGCATCGATGGTAAAGATCTACTGCTGCCGGGTACTGATGTACCTGCTCAGTACTTCCTGCCAGCGAATGCTCTGGTAGGTGTAGCGGATGGTGTGCAGGTTGGTGTCGGTGACGTCATTGCCCGTATCCCGCAGGAAACATCCAAGACCCGTGACATCACAGGTGGTCTGCCACGAGTTGCCGACTTGTTCGAGGCGCGTCGTCCGAAAGAAGCCTCGATCCTGGCTGAAGTCAGCGGCACCATCGCGTTCGGTAAAGAGACCAAGGGCAAACGCCGTCTGGTCATCACGCCGAACGACGGTAGCGATCCGTACGAGGAGTTGATTCCGAAGTGGCGCCACCTGAACGTCTTCGAAGGCGAGCAAGTGAGCCGCGGCGAAGTGATCTCTGACGGTCCTAGCGATCCGCACGACATCCTGCGCCTGTTGGGTGTTAGTGCTTTGGCTAAGTACATCGTGAATGAGATTCAGGATGTTTACCGCTTGCAGGGTGTGAAGATCAACGATAAGCACATTGAGACGATTCTTCGTCAGATGTTGCGCAAGGTCGAGATCGCTGAGTCGGGTGATTCAACCTTCATCAAGGGCGACCAGATGGAGTTGACTCACGTCTTGGTAGAGAACGAGCGCCTGGCTGCAGACGAGAAGTTTGTGTCAAAGTTCACTCGCGTGTTGCTGGGCATCACCAAAGCGTCGTTGTCGACAGAATCGTTCATTTCCGCAGCGTCGTTCCAAGAGACGACTCGCGTATTGACCGAGGCAGCGGTAACCGGCAAGCGCGATTACTTGCGCGGCCTGAAGGAGAACGTAGTTGTAGGTCGTCTGATTCCGGCCGGTACCGGTTTGGCCTATCACAGCGAGCGTAAGCGTCGTCGTGAAGTAGACAAGCCGTTGCGTGTCAGTGCGAGCGAAGTGGAAGCGGCTTTGACTGAGGCGTTGAACTCCAGTAGTAATTGAGCGTAATGCCCCGATTCTCCATTGCCCGATAACGGCGTTGTTTGCGGTCATCGGGATGAATGTGAAGGTCGGGGCTTTGCCTTGACTGGGGACGGGATCCTCTTTAGACTCTTGTACCCCTAAATTGGCGGGACGCATGTCCTGCCATTTGCTTTTCTTGTAAGACAATAGCGTCGCAAGACAACAGTGGAGCTAGTAGATGGCAACTATCAACCAGCTGGTACGTCAGCCGCGTAAGCGTATCGTCGAGAAATCCGACGTGCCGGCGCTGCAGAACTGCCCGCAACGACGTGGCGTATGCACTCGCGTGTACACGACTACGCCGAAAAAACCTAACTCGGCACTGCGTAAAGTATGCCGGGTGCGCTTGACCAACGGTTTCGAGGTTTCCTCATACATCGGTGGTGAAGGGCACAACCTGCAAGAGCACAGCGTCGTTTTGATTCGTGGCGGCCGTGTAAAAGACTTGCCAGGTGTTCGTTATCACACCGTTCGCGGCTCCTTGGATACCTCCGGCGTCAAAGGTCGTAACCAGGGTCGTTCGAAGTACGGTACCAAGAAGCCTAAGTAGTAGTGGCTTTTTGTAGAAACTGATGTTTAATTTTTTCTGAGTCGATAAGAGTAAGGTCGGAGGCGCCCCGTAACGGGCTCTATTTCCGAGCGAACCTGAAGACCGTTTGAGGGCTTATCCATGCCAAGAAGACGCGTAGCAGCCAAGCGCGAAGTGCTTGACGATCCAAAATACGGCAGCCAGATTCTGGCCAAGTTCATGAACCACGTTATGGAAAGCGGTAAGAAAGCCGTTGCCGAGCGTATCGTTTATGGCGCGCTGGAGAAGGTTAAAGAGCGTAAGAACAGCGATCCCCTGGAAATCTTCGAGAAAGCTCTCGACGCCATCGCTCCGCTGGTCGAAGTGAAGTCGCGCCGTGTAGGCGGTGCTACTTACCAGGTTCCGGTCGAAGTTCGTCCGTCCCGTCGTAATGCTCTGGCAATGCGTTGGCTGGTAGACTTCGCGCGCAAGCGCGGTGAGAAGTCTATGGCTCTGCGTTTGGCTGGCGAACTGTTGGACGCCGCCGAAGGTAAAGGTGCTGCCGTTAAGAAGCGTGAAGACGTGCACCGTATGGCTGAAGCCAACAAGGCTTTCTCGCACTATCGCTTCTAATTTCAGCGTCACTAATTTTGCGAGGGCTTTATGGCTCGTACTACACCGATCAACCGCTACCGTAACATTGGTATCGTAGCTCACGTGGATGCTGGTAAAACTACCACCACCGAGCGCGTCCTTTTTTACACCGGCAAAAGCCACAAGATGGGCGAGGTGCATGACGGCGCCGCGACCACGGACTGGATGGTGCAAGAGCAGGAGCGTGGTATTACCATTACTTCTGCTGCTATTACCGCCTTCTGGCAGGGTTCCGAGAAGCAGCACAAAGACCAATACCGCTTTAACGTCATTGACACTCCAGGTCACGTGGACTTCACAATTGAAGTTGAGCGTTCCCTGCGTGTACTCGACGGCGCGGTCGTTGTGTTCTGTGGTACTTCGGGTGTTGAGCCTCAGTCTGAAACCGTATGGCGACAAGCCAATAAATACGGCGTTCCACGTCTTGTTTATGTAAACAAGATGGACCGTGCCGGTGCTGATTTCTTGCGCGTAATTGGCCAGATCAAGCAGCGTCTTGGTCATACTCCCGTGCCGATCCAGTTGGCCATTGGTGCAGAAGACAACTTCCAGGGTCAGATTGATCTGATGTCCATGGAGGCGGTCTACTGGAATGACTCTGATAAAGGCATGGTTCCGCGTCGTGAGCCTATCCCTGCTGAACTGCAGGAGATGGCCGACGAGTGGCGTGGGAATATGGTTGAGGCTGCGGCCGAAGCTAGCGAAGAGTTGATGAACAAGTACCTTGAGGGTGAAGAGCTCACCAACGAGGAAATTAAGGCTGCTCTGCGTCAGCGTACTATCGCTGGCGAGATCGTCTTGGCTGTTTGCGGTTCTTCTTTCAAGAACAAGGGCGTTCCCTTGGTTCTCGACGCTGTTATCGATTACTTGCCTGCGCCGGTTGATATTCCTGCCATCAAGGGTACCGACCCTGATGACGAGACTATTGACTTGGAGCGTCATGCAGACGACAGCGAGCCGTTCTCGGCCTTGGCGTTCAAGATCGCTACTGACCCATTCGTGGGTACCTTGACCTTCGTCCGGGTTTACTCGGGCGTGTTGGCCTCCGGCGACGGCGTGATCAACTCGGTTAAAGGCAAAAAAGAGCGTGTGGGTCGTATGGTGCAAATGCATGCTAACGCCCGTGAAGAGATCAAGGAGGTGCGCGCTGGTGACATCGCGGCTTTGATCGGCATGAAGGACGTCACCACTGGTGAGACTTTGTGCAACGCTGACAAGCCAATCATCCTGGTTCGTATGGACTTCCCGGAGCCGGTTATCTCGGTCGCCGTCGAGCCAAAGACCAAGGATGACCAGGAAAAAATGGGCGTTGCACTGGGCAAGCTTGCTCAGGAAGACCCATCTTTCCGAGTCAAGACTGATGAAGAGACCGGTCAAACGATCATCTCTGGCATGGGCGAGTTGCACCTGGACATTCTGGTTGATCGGATGCGCCGTGAGTTCAACGTCGAAGCCAACATCGGTAAGCCTCAGGTTTCCTATCGTGAGCGCATCACGAAGAACTGCGAAATCGAAGGCAAGTTCGTTCGTCAGTCCGGCGGTCGTGGCCAGTTCGGTCACTGCTGGATCCGTTTTGCTCCTGCTGACGAAGGTCAGGAAGGTTTGCAATTCGTGAACGAAGTAGTGGGTGGTGTGGTTCCTAAGGAATACATTCCGGCTATCCAGAAAGGTATCGAAGAGCAGATGAAGAACGGTGTTGTTGCCGGTTATCCGCTCATCGGCCTCAAGGCTACCGTGTTTGATGGTTCTTACCACGACGTCGACTCGAACGAGATGGCGTTTAAGGTGGCTGCTTCCATGGCGACCAAGCAACTGGCCCAGAAGGGTGGTGGTGAGTTGCTTGAGCCGATCATGGCTGTAGAGGTTGTTACGCCTGAAGACTATATGGGTGACGTGATGGGCGACCTTAACCGTCGTCGCGGCATGATTCTGGGTATGGAAGATACGGTTTCCGGCAAGGTTATTCGCGCCGAGGTTCCGTTGGGTGAAATGTTTGGTTATGCGACCGACGTTCGTTCCATGTCCCAGGGTCGCGCAAGCTACTCTATGGAATTCAAAAAATACAATACAGCGCCGTCGCACATCGTCGAAACTGTAACCAAAAAACAAGGCTGATTCAGCGCCTTTAGGCTAGGAGTTATTTGTCGTGGCTAAAGAAAAATTTGATCGTTCCCTCCCGCACGTCAACGTTGGCACCATCGGTCACGTTGACCACGGTAAAACTACGCTGACAGCTGCTTTGACTCGCGTCTGCTCCGAAGTTTTCGGTTCTGCTGTAGTAGCTTTCGATAAAATCGACAGCGCTCCAGAAGAAAAGGCTCGTGGTATTACCATTAACACTGCGCACGTTGAATACAACTCGCTGATCCGTCACTACGCTCACGTTGACTGCCCAGGTCACGCGGACTATGTGAAGAACATGATCACCGGTGCTGCTCAAATGGACGGCGCTATCCTTGTTTGTTCGGCTGCTGATGGTCCGATGCCGCAAACCCGTGAGCACATCCTGCTGTCCCGCCAGGTTGGTGTTCCGTACATCGTTGTCTTCCTTAACAAGGCTGACATGGTTGACGACGCTGAGCTGTTGGAGCTGGTGGAGATGGAAGTGCGTGACTTGCTCAGCACTTACGACTTCCCGGGCGATGACACTCCGATCATTATCGGTTCCGCTCTGATGGCTTTGAATGGCCAAGACGACAACGAAATGGGCACCACTGCCGTTCGTAAGCTGGTCGAAACTCTGGACAGCTATATCCCAGATCCAGTCCGTGCTATCGACAAGCCGTTCCTGATGCCAATCGAAGACGTATTCTCTATCTCGGGCCGCGGTACTGTTGTAACTGGCCGGGTTGAGCGCGGTATCATCAAGATCCAGGAAGAAGTAGAAATCGTGGGTCTGCGTGACACCACGAAGACTACCTGCACGGGTGTTGAGATGTTCCGTAAGCTGCTTGACGAAGGTCGTGCAGGCGAGAACTGCGGCGTTCTGTTGCGTGGCACCAAGCGTGATGACGTCGAGCGTGGCCAGGTCTTGGTTAAGCCGGGTACCGTAAAGCCGCACACTCAGTTCGAAGCTGAAATCTATGTGCTTAGCAAAGAGGAAGGCGGTCGTCACACTCCTTTCTTCAAGGGCTATCGCCCACAGTTTTACTTCCGTACTACCGACGTAACTGGTAGCTGCGAACTGCCGGAAGGCGTAGAGATGGTTATGCCAGGTGATAACGTTAAGGTTAGCGTTACCCTGATCAAGCCTATCGCTATGGAAGACGGTCTGCGTTTCGCAATTCGTGAAGGCGGTCGTACCGTTGGCGCTGGCGTTGTAGCCAAAATCGTTGCGTAACTGACGATTTTAAGAAGAGCCCCCGCTTGCGGGGGCTTTTTTATTGGGTTGACACCCTCTTAGCTCGTCTATAGAATTGCGCCTCCTTTTAACGGGCGCATTGCGCTCGGTGGGAAGTAGCCTGGAGTCTGAAATCCAATGCAAAATCAGCAAATCCGTATCAGGTTGAAGGCTTTTGACCATCGCCTGATCGACCAATCCACCCAGGAAATCGTGGAAACCGCGAAACGTACTGGTGCTCAAGTGCGTGGTCCAATTCCACTGCCTACCCGTAAAGAGCGGTTCACCGTTCTGGTTTCTCCGCACGTCAACAAAGACGCGCGCGACCAGTATGAGATCCGTACTCACAAGCGTGTTCTGGACATCGTCCAGCCAACGGATAAAACCGTTGACGCGCTTATGAAGCTTGATCTTGCGGCCGGTGTGGAAGTGCAGATCAGCCTCGGCTAAGACTTGGGTCTTAGTCGTGTAACGCTCTGAAATGGGCGGCCATAGCGGGTGAAAGCCCCGTACACTCATGAGGTTTACAACATGACTATTGGTGTAGTCGGTCGTAAATGCGGTATGACCCGTATTTTCACCGAAGAAGGTGTCTCCATTCCGGTTACGGTCATTGAGATCGAGCCGAATCGCGTCACCCAGTTCAAAACCGAAGAAACTGATGGCTACCGCGCAGTGCAAGTCACTGTCGGTGAGCGTCGTGCTTCGCGTGTGACTGCTGCTCAGGCAGGTCACTTCGCTAAGGCGAACGTTGCCGCAGGTCGCGGTGTTTGGGAATTCCGTCTTGAAGAAGGCGACTACCAAGCTGGCGACTTGATCAATGCTGAAATCTTCGCTGCTGGTCAGATGGTCGATGTGACCGGTCAGTCCAAAGGTAAAGGTTTCCAGGGTACTATCAAGCGCCACAATTTCCGTGGACAAGATAACACTCACGGTAACTCCGTCTCCCACCGCGTCCCAGGCTCTATCGGCCAGTGCCAGACTCCTGGTCGTGTATTCAAGGGCAAAAAAATGTCCGGTCATATGGGCGCTGAGCGCGTGACCGTGCAGTCCTTGGAAGTGGTGCGCGTGGACGCTGAACGCAATCTGTTGTTGGTCAAAGGCGCTGTTCCTGGCGCTACTGGCGGCAACCTGGTTGTACGTCCAGCAGCCAAGGCTCGCGGTTAAGGGGAAGCTGACATGCAATTAAATGTAAATGACGCTCAGGCGATCGAAGTTTCCGAACTGACATTCGGCGGCGAATTCAACGAGACTCTGGTTCACCAAGCAGTCGTGGCCTATATGGCTGGCGGCCGTCAGGGTACCAAGCAGCAAAAGACCCGTTCAGACGTTTCTGGTGGCGGTAAGCGCCCGTGGCGTCAAAAGGGTACTGGCCGCGCTCGTGCCGGTACTATCCGTAGCCCAATCTGGCGTGGCGGCGGTACCACTTTTGCAGCACGTCCACAGGATCATTCTCAGAAGCTCAACAAGAAGATGTATCGCGCAGCCTTGCGCTCCATCCTTGCTGAACTGGTTCGTACTGATCGTTTGGTCGTGGTTCAGGATTTCGCTGTCGAAGCACCGAAAACCAAAGATCTTCTGAATAAGCTGAACGACATGGGTCTGACTGACGTCTTGATCGTGTCCGATGCCGTTGACCAGAATCTGTACCTGGCTGCTCGAAACCTTCCGCACGTAGATGTACGTGATGTTCAGGGTTCCGATCCAGTTAGTCTGATCGCATACGACAAAGTCTTGATTACTGTGTCGGCCGTGAAGAAATTCGAGGAGCTGCTGGGATGAACCAGGAACGCGTATTTAAAGTTCTACTTGGCCCGCACGTCTCCGAGAAGGCCACAGTTCTGGCTGACAAGAAAGGCCAGTTTGTTTTCAAGGTTGCCACTGACGCAACCAAGCTGGAAATCAAGAAGGCCGTCGAAAGCCTGTTCAGCGTGAAAGTAGAGCGTGTTACTACCCTGAATGTTCTGGGTAAGAGCAAGCGCACTGCTCGCGGTCTGGGCAAGCGTAATGACTGGAAGAAGGCAGTTATCTCCCTTCAACCGGGCCAAGATCTCGATTTCAGCAGCAGTGCTGAGTAAGGAAGGGGTGCATCATGGCAATCGTTAAATGCAAGCCGACTTCCCCTGGCCGCCGTTTCGTGGTCAAGGTGGTCAACCAGGAGCTGCATAAAGGCGCTCCTCACGCACCGCTGCTCGAGAAAAAATCGAAGACTGGTGGTCGTAACAACAATGGCCGTATTACTACCCGTCACATCGGTGGTGGTCATAAGCAGCATTATCGTATGGTCGATTTCCGTCGCAACGACAAAGATGGCATCGCTGCCACTGTTGAGCGTATCGAATACGATCCAAACCGTACTGCTCACATCGCATTGCTGCTTTATGCAGACGGCGAGCGTCGCTACATCATCGCCCCTAAGGGCGTGAGTGCTGGGGACCAGCTGATCGCAGGTGCATTGGCCCCAATCAAGCCAGGTAACGCGCTTCAACTGCGTAACATTCCAGTTGGTAGCACGATTCACGGTATTGAATTGAAGCCAGGCAAGGGTGCACAGATCGCACGTTCCGCTGGTGCTTCGGCTCAGCTGATCGCTCGTGAAGGCGTCTACGTTACTCTGCGACTTCGCTCTGGTGAGATGCGCAAAGTATTGGCCGAATGCCGTGCAACCCTTGGTGAGGTTTCGAACTCTGAGCACAGCCTGCGTTCCCTGGGTAAAGCTGGTGCAAAACGCTGGCGTGGCGTTCGCCCAACCGTTCGTGGTGTTGCCATGAACCCGGTTGACCACCCACATGGTGGTGGTGAAGGTCGTACCTCTGGTGGTCGTCATCCGGTATCGCCGTGGGGCTTCCCGACTAAGGGCGCGAAGACTCGTGGTAATAAGCGTACCGACAAAATGATTGTCCGTCGTCGCAAGTAAATAGAGGGATACGACAGTGCCACGTTCTCTGAAAAAAGGTCCTTTTATTGATCTTCACCTACTGAAGAAGATCGAAGTGGCGGCGGAAAAGAATGATCGCAAACCAGTTAAGACCTGGTCGCGTCGTTCTATGATCCTGCCACAAATGGTCGGTTTGACCATCGCAGTTCATAACGGTCGTCAACATGTCCCAGTTCTCGTGAACGAAGACATGGTCGGCCACAAACTAGGCGAGTTTGCCGGTACCCGCACATATCGTGGGCACGTGGCAGACAAGAAAGCCAAGCGTTAAGGGGTAAGGAACGATGGAAGTAGCCGCTAAGTTGTCGGGCGCTCGAATCTCCGCCCAGAAAGCCCGCTTGGTCGCCGACCAGATCCGCGGGAAGAAGGTGGGCGAAGCGCTCAACCTGTTGGCTTTCAGCAGTAAGAAAGCCGCCGAGATCCTGAAGAAAGTGCTGGAGTCGGCCGTAGCCAACGCCGAGCATAACGAAGGCGCAGACGTTGATGACCTCAAGGTCTCCACCGTTTTCGTCAACGAAGGGCGTTCGCTGAAGCGAATCATGCCACGAGCCAAAGGCCGTGCTGATCGCATCGTCAAGCGGTCTTGCCATATCACTGTCAAGGTTGCTGACAAGTAACGGAGTCAAAGAGATGGGTCAGAAAGTACATCCCATTGGCATACGCCTGGGAATCGTCAAGGAGCACACCTCCGTCTGGTACGCAGACGGTCGGACTTATGCGGACTATTTGTTCGCTGATCTGAAAGTGCGTGAGTACCTCCAAGACAAATTAAAAAGCGCGTCCGTAAGCCGGATCGATATCCATCGCCCGGCCCAAACTGCACGGATCACCATCCACACCGCTCGTCCCGGCATCGTGATCGGTAAGAAAGGTGAAGATGTTGAGAAGCTGCGTCAGGACCTGACCAAGCAAATGGGTGTGCCTGTGCACATCAATATCGAAGAGATCCGGAAGCCGGAGCTTGACGGTATGCTGGTTGCGCAGAGCGTAGCTCAGCAGCTGGAGCGTCGTGTAATGTTTCGTCGCGCGATGAAGCGCGCAGTTCAGAACGCTATGCGCATTGGTGCCAAAGGCATCAAAATCCAAGTGAGCGGTCGTCTCGGCGGTGCTGAAATCGCACGTACTGAATGGTATCGCGAAGGTCGTGTGCCACTGCACACCCTGCGTGCCGACATCGACTATGCCAACTACGAAGCTCACACCACATACGGTGTGATCGGTGTGAAGGTTTGGATCTTCAAAGGCGAAGTAATTGGTGGTCGCCAAGAAGAGCTGAAGCCGCAAGCGCCAGCGCCTCGTAAAAAAGCTGCTAAGTAAGGGGTACGCCAAATGTTGCAACCAAAGCGTACGAAGTTCCGCAAGCAGATGACTGGCCACAACCGTGGCTTGGCATTGCGCGGTAGCAAAGTCAGCTTCGGCGAATATGCGCTGAAGTCTGTTGCTCGTGGTCGTCTCACCGCTCGTCAGATCGAATCAGCGCGTCGTGCACTGACCCGTCACGTTAAGCGTGGCGGTAAGATCTGGATCCGTGTATTCCCCGACAAGCCTGTAACCAAAAAGCCTCTCGAAGTTCGGATGGGTAAAGGTAAGGGTAACGTGGAGTACTGGGTTGCCCAGATTCAGCCAGGCAAAGTCCTGTATGAAATCGAGGGTGTCTCCGAAGAGTTGGCGCGTGAGGCTTTCGCCCTGGCTGCTGCAAAGCTGCCGCTCGCCACCTCCTTTGTTAAGCGGACGGTGATGTGATGAAAGCGAATGAACTTCGTGAAAAATCAGCACAGCAGCTGAACGAGCAACTGCTCGGCCTGCTGCGCGACCAGTTCAATCTGCGTATGCAGAAAGCAACTGGCCAGTTGGGGCAGTCTCACCTGCTCTCGCAAGTTAAGCGTGACATCGCTCGCGTGAAGACTGTGCTCAACCAGCAGGCAGGTAAGTAATCATGGCTGAAGCCGAAAAAACCGTCCGTACGCTGACTGGCCGTGTCGTCAGCGATAAGATGGACAAGACCATCACCGTTTTGATTGAGCGTCGCGTCAAGCACCCTATCTACGGTAAATACGTTAAGCGTTCGACTAAGCTGCACGCGCACGACGAAGCCAATCAATGCCACATCGGGGACAAGGTCACTATTCGTGAAACTCGTCCGATGGCCAAGACTAAATCTTGGGCGCTGGTTGATGTTCTCGAACGCGCTGTGGAAGTCTAAGGGCTAGGGGTCGGAGAAATTATATGATTCAGACTCAATCCATGCTCGATGTGGCCGATAACAGCGGCGCACGCCGCGTTATGTGCATCAAGGTGCTTGGTGGCTCTCATCGTCGTTACGCTGGTATCGGTGACATCATCAAAGTGACCGTGAAGGAAGCAATTCCGCGCGGCAAGGTGAAGAAAGGTCAAGTGATGACTGCTGTTGTAGTCCGCACTCGCCATGGCGTTCGTCGTGCAGACGGCTCCATCATCCGCTTCGATGGCAACGCTGCTGTTCTTCTGAACAACAAGCAAGAGCCGATCGGCACCCGTATCTTTGGGCCAGTGACCCGTGAACTTCGTACTGAGAAGTTCATGAAGATTGTCTCGCTCGCCCCAGAAGTGCTGTAAGGAGATCCGACATGCAAAAGATTCGTCGTGACGACGAGATCATCGTGATCGCCGGCAAAGACAAAGGTAAGCGCGGTAAGGTGCTCAAGGTTCTCGTTGACGACCGTTTGGTCGTTGGTGGGATCAACTTGGTGAAGCGCCATACCAAGCCGAACCCGGCGTCGGGCGTCCAGGGCGGTATCATCGAGAAAGAAGCGCCACTGCACGCTTCGAACGTCGCCATTTTCAACGGCACGACCAACAAGGCTGATCGCGTTGGTTTTAAAGTTGAAGACGGCAAGAAAATTCGTGTCTTCAAGTCGACCCAAAAAGCGGTTGATGCTTGAACACTGCTAGGTAGAAGACCATGGCACGACTAAAAGAGATTTACCGGAAGGAAATCGCTCCGAAGCTTAAAGAAGAACTTAAGCTTGCGAACGTGATGGAAGTTCCGCGCGTCACCAAGATCACCCTTAACATGGGTCTGGGCGAAGCTATCGGCGACAAAAAAGTCATCGAGCACGCTGTTGCCGATCTGGAAAAGATTACCGGTCAGAAAGTTGTTGTGACCTATGCTCGGAAATCCATCGCTGGCTTTAAAGTCCGTGAAGGTTGGCCGATCGGCGTCAAAGTGACTCTGCGCCGCGATCGTATGTATGAATTCCTGGATCGTTTGCTGTCGATCTCCCTGCCTCGGGTTCGCGACTTCCGCGGCCTGAATGCCAAGTCCTTTGATGGACGCGGTAATTACAGCATGGGCGTGAAAGAGCAAATCATTTTCCCGGAAATTGATTACGACAAGATCGATGCTTTGCGCGGTCTGGATATTACCCTGACCACCACTGCCCGTACGGACGAAGAAGGTCGCGCATTGCTGCGTGCTTTCAAGTTCCCGTTCCGCAACTGATTGGAGTAATACCATGGCCAAGACGAGCATGAAAAACCGCGAGCTGAAGCGTCAGCTCACGGTCAAAAAGTACGCCAAAAAGCGTGCAGAGCTGAAAGCGATCATCGTTGATCTGAACGCAAGTCCAGAGGCGCGTTGGGAAGCTCAAGTTGCCCTGCAGAAGCAGCCACGTGACGCGAGCGCTGCTCGCATGCGTAACCGTTGCCGCTTGACTGGTCGTCCGCACGGCGTTTATCGCAAGTTCGGCCTCGGCCGTAACATGTTGCGTCTAGCAGCAATGCGTGGTGACGTGCCAGGTCTGGTTAAAGCCAGCTGGTAAGGCAATAGTCAGTGAGCGCACCTGCTGGTTTCAGTGAGTGCGATCAGTGATTCTGAATCAGGCCCCTTTTGGGGCTTGATTCATTTCTGGGGTGCGTCTAGAATTGCCGGCTCGCCAGAGCCCGTGTCTGAATTTTCACGGTGTTGTGTGTCGACAGTTGTAGCCGGAAGGCTAATTATTTTTGTATCAGGAGCGTCTAGCCCATGAGTATGCAGGACCCGTTAGCGGACATGCTAACTCGTATCCGTAATGCCCAGATGGCTGAAAAGCCCGTCGTAAGCATGCCATCTTCAACATTGAAGGTAGCTGTCGCCAAAGTCCTGAAGGACGAAGGTTACATTGCGGGTTATCAGATCAGCAGCGAAATCAAACCGTTGCTATCCATCGAGCTGAAGTACTTCGAAGGCCGTCCAGTCATCGAAGAAGTGAAGCGCGTTAGCCGTCCAGGCCTGCGTCAGTACAAGTCCGTCGAGGAATTGCCCAAAGTTCGTGGCGGCCTCGGTGTGTCTATCGTCTCCACCAACAAAGGTGTGATGACGGATCGTGCTGCGCGCGCTGCCGGTGTCGGCGGCGAAGTTCTTTGCACTGTGTTCTAAGGGGGGGATAAGCATGTCACGCGTAGCTAAGAACCCCGTTAAGTTGCCATCAGGCGTCGAAGTCAAACTCGTCGGCCAGCAGCTTTCGGTGAAGGGTGCCAAGGGCACTCTCGACCTGAACATTCATTCGTCCGTTGAAATTGTTGAAGAAGCTGGTGAGCTGCGTTTTGCTGCTCGCAATGGCGATCAGCAAACTCGCGCAATGGCCGGTACCACTCGTGCGTTGGTAAACAACATGGTCCAAGGCGTAAGCCAAGGCTTCGAGCGTAAGCTCCAGCTGGTCGGTGTTGGTTATAAAGCGCAAGCAAAAGGCACGGTGCTGAACCTGGCTCTTGGCTTCTCGCACCCAGTGGACTACGAATTGCCGGAAGGCATCACCGCTGAGACGCCCAACCAAACCGAGATCCTCATCCGAGGAATCGACAAGCAGTTGGTTGGTCAAGTGGCCGCAGAGATCCGCGACTTCCGCCGTCCTGA
The DNA here is from genome assembly GCF_040202885.1 of Xanthomonas sp. WHRI 1810A. Classification (NCBI taxonomy): domain Bacteria; kingdom Pseudomonadati; phylum Pseudomonadota; class Gammaproteobacteria; order Lysobacterales; family Lysobacteraceae; genus Xanthomonas; species Xanthomonas sp. WHRI 1810A. The sequence goes on along the minus strand of NZ_JBEGED010000026.1, from coordinate 31,020 downwards.
GCCGTATAAAGGCAAAGGCGTGCGTTACGCGGACGAAGTCGTCCGTCGTAAAGAAGCCAAGAAGAAGTAGGGCATAGCAAATGACCGTCAAAAAAGTTACCCGACTGCGTCGCGCTCGCAAAGCACGCCTGAAAATGCACGAACTCGAAGTCGTGCGTCTCTGCGTGTACCGCTCTTCGCAGCACATCTATGCCCAGGTCATTTCGGCCGACGGCAGCAAAGTTTTGGCGAACGCCTCGACTTTGGACAAAGAACTGCGTGATGGTGCCACTGGCAACATCGACGCCGCCACTAAGGTTGGCCAGTTGATTGCTGAGCGTGCGAAAGCCGCTGGCGTATCCCAAGTGGCCTTCGACCGTTCTGGCTTCAAGTACCACGGCCGCGTTAAGGCGCTGGCTGATGCTGCTCGTGAAGGCGGGCTGGAGTTCTAAGTTATGTCAAATAACGACCAAAAACGTGACGAAGGTTACATCGAGAAGCTGGTTCAAGTTAATCGTGTAGCTAAAACCGTCAAAGGCGGCCGTATCTTCACTTTCACTGCGTTGACCGTGGTTGGTGATGGTAAGGGCCGTGTTGGCTTCGGCCGTGGCAAGTCACGTGAAGTGCCTGCTGCGATTCAGAAGGCAATGGAAGCTGCGCGCCGTAACATGATCCAGGTTGATCTGAATGGCACTACTCTGCAGTACGCAATCAAGTCCGCTCACGGCGCTTCGAAGGTGTACATGCAGCCTGCTTCTGAAGGTACCGGCATCATCGCTGGCGGCGCTATGCGCGCAGTGCTGGAAGTTGCTGGCGTTCAGAACGTGTTGGCCAAGTGCTACGGTTCGACCAACCCGGTAAACGTGGTTCACGCTACGTTCAAGGGTTTGAAGACCATGCAGTCCCCTGAGTCCATTGCTGCCAAGCGCGGCTTGAACGTCAAGGAGATTTTCTGATCATGGCTACCGTTAAAGTCACGCTGATCAAAAGCATGACCGGCCGCATCCCGAACCATAAACTCTGCATCAAGGGTTTGGGTCTGCGTCGCATTGGTCACACTGTAGAAGTTGTTGATACTCCTGAAAATCGCGGGATGATCAACAAGGCTTACTACATGCTGCGAGTCGAGGGTTAATCGATGAAACTCAATGATCTGAGTCCTGCGCCGGGTTCCCGTCGCGAGAAGCATCGTCCGGGCCGTGGTATCGGTAGCGGTTTGGGCAAGACCGGTGGTCGTGGCCACAAAGGTCAAACCTCCCGTTCCGGTGGCACCATTGCTCCGGGTTTCGAAGGCGGCCAGCAGCCGTTGCATCGTCGTCTGCCGAAGTTTGGCTTCGTCTCCTTGAAGGCTATGGATCGTGCTGAAGTACGCACCTCCGAGCTTTCGAAGATTGAAGGCGTTGTCACTTTGCAGTCTCTGAAGGATGCCAACGTGATTAACCAAAACGTACAGCGTGTGAAAATCATGCTGTCCGGTGAAGTTACTCGCGCGGTCACCCTAAAAGGTATCGCAGCCACCAAAGGTGCGCGTGCGGCTATCGAAGCAGCTGGCGGCAAGTTCGAGGAATAAATGGCTAAGCAAGGTGCTCTCTCAGCGCTCAGCAAAGGTGGGTTGTCCGAACTCTGGGCACGGCTGCGTTTCCTGTTCCTGGCGATTATCGTCTACCGGATAGGTGCGCACATCCCAGTTCCAGGCATTAACCCGGACCGGCTGGCGGAACTGTTTCGACAGAATGAGGGGACCATTCTTAGCTTGTTCAACATGTTTTCCGGCGGTGCGCTGGAGCGGATGAGTATATTTGCATTGGGGATCATGCCGTATATCTCGGCATCGATCATCATGCAGCTTATGACCGCTGTCAGCCCACAGTTGGAGCAGTTGAAGAAGGAAGGTGAAGCTGGTCGTCGCAAGATTAGCCAGTACACCCGCTACGGCACTGTCGTCTTGGCCCTTGTTCAAGCCATTGGTATGTCCATAGGCTTGGCTGGCCAAGGCGTTGCTTTCTCTGCAGATCTAGGTTTCCACTTCGTGGCGGTTACCACCTTTGTGGCTGGTGCGCTGTTCATGATGTGGCTGGGTGAGCAGATCACTGAGCGCGGTGTTGGTAACGGTATCTCGATGTTGATTTTTTCGGGTATCGTCGCCGGTCTTCCGAGAGCGATTGGGCAGTCTTTCGAGTCTGCTCGTCAGGGTGATATCAACATTTTCGCTTTGGTCGCCATCGGTTTGTTGGCAGTAGCGATTATCGGTTTCGTGGTGTTCATTGAGCGTGGTCAGCGTCGTATTGCTGTTCACTACGCCAAGCGTCAGCAAGGCCGCAAGGTCTTTGCCGCGCAGACGAGTCACCTACCATTGAAGGTGAATATGGCTGGGGTTATCCCGGCTATTTTCGCGAGCAGCATCTTGCTGTTCCCTGCTTCGTTGGGTGCCTGGTTTGGTCAGTCTGAAGGTATGGGCTGGCTACAAGACATCTCGCAGTCGATCGCTCCTGGTCAGCCGTTGAATATTCTGCTGTTTAGTGCAGGGATTATTTTCTTCTGCTTCTTCTATACGGCCTTGATGTTCAATCCGAAAGACGTAGCGGAAAACCTGAAGAAGTCCGGTGCCTTTATTCCGGGTATCCGTCCTGGTGAGCAGTCTGCGCGCTACATTGATGGCGTGTTGACTCGTTTGACCATGTTCGGAGCTCTTTATATGACGGCCGTATGTCTGCTTCCCCAGTTCCTGGTGGTCGCAGCAAACGTACCGTTCTACCTTGGCGGGACCTCGTTGCTGATCGTGGTCGTGGTTGTGATGGACTTTATGTCGCAAGTGCAATCCTACCTCGTGTCGCACCAGTACGAATCCCTGATGAAGAAAGCCAACCTGAAGGGCTACGGCAGCGGCATGCTGCGCTGAAGTACCCATAAGGTTCGAGGAGTTGGTGATGAAAGTTCGTGCATCGGTGAAAAAGCTGTGCCGTAACTGCAAGATTATTCGCCGCGAAGGTGTTGTTCGAGTAATTTGCAGCGCGGAACCACGTCACAAGCAGCGCCAAGGCTGAGTGTGATCTGTGCTTAAGCCCAGCAGCTAGTGCGCTGCTGGGTTGATTATTTGTTATTACAGCGATATTATCTCGCGCCCTATTTCTTGGCTTCCGGGGCGTAGGTAGCTGTCAATTGGAGTCCCACTGAATGGCCCGTATTGCAGGCGTTAACATTCCAGATAACAAGCATACTGTTATCTCGTTGACCTACATCTATGGTGTTGGTCGCACCTCCGCACAGAAAATCTGTGCAACCACTGGGGTTAACCCAGCGGCGAAGATCAAAGATCTGAGCGACGAGCAGATTGAACAGCTGCGTGGCGAAGTGGCGAAGTTCACCACTGAAGGTGACCTGCGTCGCGAAATCAACATGAAAATCAAGCGCTTGATGGATTTGGGCTGCTATCGCGGTCTGCGCCATCGTCGTGGTCTTCCAGTGCGTGGTCAGCGTACCAAGACCAACGCGCGTACTCGCAAAGGTCCGCGTAAGCCGATCCGCAAGTAATCGCACCAGCGCATCGACAGGAATTTAGTCATGGCAAAACCTGCTGCTCGTCCTCGTAAAAAAGTTAAAAAGACAGTGGTTGATGGCATCGCCCACATCCACGCGTCGTTTAACAACACAATCGTCACCATCACCGACCGTCAAGGTAATGCGCTTTCTTGGGCTACCTCCGGCGGCTCGGGTTTCCGCGGTTCACGCAAGTCCACTCCGTTCGCTGCTCAGGTAGCCGCTGAACGTGCTGGTCAAGCTGCGCTGGAATACGGTCTGAAGAATCTCGACGTTAACGTCAAAGGTCCAGGCCCAGGTCGTGAGTCCGCTGTCCGTGCTTTGAACGGCTGTGGCTATAAGATCGCCAGCATCACCGACGTGACGCCAATCCCGCACAACGGGTGCCGTCCGCCGAAGAAGCGCCGCGTGTAATCCAGGAGACTGTAAGAAATGGCTCGTTACATTGGTCCAAAATGCAAACTTGCTCGTCGTGAAGGCACCGATCTCTTTTTGAAGAGCGGCGTTCGCGCTATCGAATCCAAGTGCAACATCGAAGCAGCTCCTGGTATCCACGGCCAACGCCGCGGTCGCCAGTCCGACTACGGTACTCAGCTGCGTGAAAAGCAGAAGGTCCGTCGTATCTACGGCGTTCTCGAGCGTCAGTTCAGTGGTTACTACAAAGAAGCTGCCGGCAAGAAAGGCGCTACTGGTGAGAACCTGCTGCAACTGCTCGAATGCCGCCTGGATAACGTCGTATACCGTATGGGTTTTGGCTCTACTCGTGCCGAATCTCGTCAGCTGGTATCGCACAAGTCGGTTAGCGTAAACGGCAAAACCGTTAACGTTCCGTCCTACCAAGTTCGTGCCGGTGACGTCGTGGCCATTCGTGAAAAAGCGAAGAACCAACTGCGTATCGTGCAAGCTCTCGATCTGTGTGCCCAACGTGGCCGCGTAGAATGGGTAGAAGTAGACACTGAGAAAAAATCTGGCGTGTTCAAGAACGTTCCAGCTCGCAGTGATCTGTCCGCCGACATCAACGAAAGCCTGATTGTCGAGCTCTACTCCAAGTAAGGGCTAGAAAATAGGTGCATCCATGCAGATTTCGGTAAATGAGTTCCTGACACCCCGCCACATTGATGTGCAGGTTGTCAGTCCAACCCGCGCCAAAATCACACTCGAGCCTCTCGAGCGTGGTTTCGGCCATACCCTGGGCAACGCGCTGCGCCGCATCCTGTTGTCCTCCATGCCCGGCTGTGCAGTAGTCGAGGCCGAGATTGACGGTGTACTTCATGAGTACAGCGCCATCGAAGGTGTACAGGAAGATGTCATTGAAATCCTGTTGAACCTTAAAGGTCTGGCTATCAAGCTGCACGGTCGAGACGAAGTTACGCTGACCTTGTCGAAGAAGGGTTCGGGGGTGGTTACCGCTGCCGATATTCAGCTGGATCATGATGTCGAGATCGTTAACCCCGATCACGTAATCGCTAACCTGGCGTCTAACGGCGCCCTGAACATGAAGCTCGTTGTAGCTCGTGGTCGCGGTTATGAACCAGCAGACTCGCGTCAGAGCGATGAAGACGAAAGCCGTAGCATCGGTCGCTTGCAGCTCGATTCTTCGTTCAGCCCGGTTCGCCGTATCGCCTACGTGGTGGAAAACGCCCGTGTCGAGCAGCGTACTAACCTGGACAAGCTGGTTATTGATCTGGAAACCAACGGTACCCTGGATCCTGAAGAGGCAATCCGTCGTGCAGCAACCATTCTGCAACAGCAGTTGGCTGCGTTCGTCGACCTCAAAGGTGACAGTGAACCAGTGGTTGTCGAACAGGAAGACGAGATCGATCCGATCCTGCTTCGTCCGGTTGACGATTTGGAACTGACCGTGCGTTCGGCCAACTGCCTTAAGGCGGAGAACATTTACTACATCGGCGACCTGATTCAGCGCACCGAAGTAGAACTGTTGAAGACTCCGAACCTGGGCAAGAAATCCTTGACCGAAATCAAGGACGTTCTGGCTTCTCGTGGTCTCTCCCTCGGCATGCGCCTCGACAACTGGCCGCCGGCAAGTCTTAAGAAGGACGACAAGGCTACGGCCTGATCGTCGTAATCACCGAACGTGAGTTTGGTAAGGAATGAACCATGCGTCATCGTAAAAGTGGACGTCACCTGAGCCGTACCAGCTCGCACCGCAAGGCCATGTTTCAAAACATGGCGGTGTCGCTGTTCGAGCACGAGCTGATCAAGACTACCCTGCCGAAAGCCAAGGAACTGCGCCGCGTTGCCGAGCCGCTGATCACCCTGGCCAAAGAAGACAGCGTTGCTAACCGCCGTTTGGCTTTCGACCGTACGCGTTCGAAGGAAATCGTCGGCAAGCTGTTCAACGATCTGGGCAAGCGTTATGCAACCCGTCAGGGTGGCTATCTGCGAATCCTCAAGTGCGGCTTCCGCACTGGCGACAACGCGCCAATGGCGTACGTCGAGTTGGTTGATCGTCCTATCGGTGGTTCTGTAGAAACTGCTGAATAAGACGTCAGTCTTTACAAAAAACCGGGCCTAGTGCCCGGTTTTTTGTTTTCTTCGGTATGGCGGTTTGCTGCATTTCAGCTACTTATTCAGACTCCACGTGTGCGAACTCGAAGTGATAACCGGAATACCCCTCATTTACAGCATTTTTCGGCACCGTATCGCCATTTTTCCCGACATTTGTTGTGTTTTCTGTCGTTCTTGAAGTGACCACAGCGCTGGCTTGGTTCAAACTACGCCTTTCACGAGGAGAAGTGCGGCGATGCTAGGCCACCCGGAAGTCATTGATTATCTCAACACGCTGCTGACAGGCGAGCTTGCAGCGCGTGACCAATATTTCGTCCACTCGCGGATGTATGAGGATTGGGGTTTCAATAAGCTGTACGAGCGTATCAATCACGAGATGGAGGAGGAGGCGCAACACGCTGATGCCTTGATGCGTCGTATCCTGCTGCTCGAAGGTACGCCACGTATGCGACCGGACGACCTGGACGTTGGCACTACGGTCCCTGAGATGCTCGCTAGCGATCTACGCCTCGAATACAAGGTGCGAGCCGCGCTCTGCAAAGGCATTGAGCTCTGTGAGCTGCACAAGGACTACATCAGCCGCGAGATTCTGCGCATTCAACTGGCTGACACGGAAGAAGATCACACCTACTGGCTGGAAAAGCAGCTTGGCCTGATCAAATCGATCGGCCTGCAGAATTACCTGCAATCCCAGTACTGATTCATTGAGCACAAAAAAGCCCCGGTCGTTATGAACGATCGGGGCTTTTTCATGCGGCAGGATCACAACGTCATGCTTTGTCTCTTTCGAGCAACGGCTTGAGGTAGTGCCCAGTGTACGACTGCTTCATCTCGGCAACCTGTTCCGGCGTGCCGGTGGCAATGATCTGCCCTCCTTTTGAACCGCCTTCTGGACCCAGGTCCACCAACCAGTCCGCGGTCTTGATGACGTCCAGATTGTGCTCGATGACGACCACCGTGTTGCCGTGGTCGCGCAGGCGGTGCAACACGTCGAGCAACTGCTGGATATCCGCGAAGTGCAGGCCCGTGGTCGGCTCATCAAGAATGTACAACGTCTTGCCGGTGTCGCGTTTGGAGAGTTCGCGTGAAAGCTTCACGCGTTGCGCTTCACCGCCGGAAAGTGTCGTCGCCGACTGACCCAATTTGATGTAGGACAGGCCAACGTCCATCAACGTCTGCAGCTTGCGCGCCAAAGCGGGAACGGCGTCGAAGAACGCGCGCGCTTCCTCGATAGTCATTTCCAGCACTTCGTGAATGTTCTTGCTCTTGTATTTGATTTCGAGCGTTTCACGGTTGTAACGCTTGCTCTTGCACACGTCGCAGGGCACGTAGATGTCCGGCAAGAAGTGCATTTCGACTTTGATGAGACCATCGCCCTGGCACGCCTCGCACCGGCCGCCCTTTACGTTGAACGAGAAGCGACCCGGGCCGTAACCACGGGACCGCGACTCAGGCACGCCTGAAAACAACTCACGAATCGGCGTGAACAGTCCGGTGTACGTCGCAGGGTTGGAGCGAGGTGTCCGGCCAATTGGGCTTTGGTCGATGTCGACGACCTTGTCCAGATGCTGAAGCCCGTCAATGCTGTCGTGGGTGGACGCCTCAAGCGTCGTGGCGCCGTTGAGCGCCGTGGCGCTCAGGGGGAAGAGCGTGTTGTTGATCAGCGTCGATTTGCCGGAGCCCGAGACGCCCGTCACGCAGGTAAGCAGCCCAATCGGGATTTCCAGATCGACGTTGCGCAAATTGTTGCCGCGCGCGCCCTTGAGCTTGAGCGACAGCTTCTTGTTGCGTGGCGTGCGTTTGGCGGGCACCTCGATCTTTACCCGCCCGGACAGGTATTTGCCCGTGAGCGAGTCAGGGTGCGACATGACTTCTGCCGGCGTGCCTTCTGCGACGATATGACCGCCGTGGATGCCCGCGCCCGGACCGATGTCGACGACGTAGTCGGCCATACGGATGGCGTCCTCGTCATGCTCCACCACAATCACCGTGTTGCCGATGTCGCGCAGGTGACGCAGGGTTTCCAGCAAACGGTCGTTATCGCGTTGATGCAGGCCGATCGACGGCTCGTCGAGGATGTACATCACACCCACCAGGCCCGCGCCAATCTGACTGGCCAGACGAATACGCTGTGCTTCGCCGCCGGAGAGCGTGTCTGCGCTGCGATCAAGCGTCAGGTAATCAAGGCCGACGTTGACCAGAAACTGCAGGCGCTCGCGGATCTCCTTGAGAATTTTGTCCGCGATTTCCCCACGGCGTCCGGCCAGCTTTAGCTTGGCGAAATAGTCCGTGGCATCGCCAATCGGCAGGTTGGTGACGGCCGGCAGCGTCTTCTCGCCGACCCACACATGACGGGCTTCACGACGCAGGCGCGTGCCACGGCAATCCGGGCAGGGCTGGGTGCTGAGGAACTTGGCCAGCTCTTCGCGCACGGTCGTGGATTCAGTTTCGCGGTAGCGGCGCTCCAGGTTGGGAACGATGCCTTCGAAAGGGTGCGCACGTTTGACGATATCGCCACGGTCGTTCAGGTAGCGGAAGTCGACGTTCTGCGAGCCGCTGCCGTTGAGCAGCGTTTTTTGCTGATCGGCCGGCAGTTCCTTGAACGGCACTTCGAGGCTGAAGCCGTAATGTTTGGCCAGCGATCCGAGCATCTGGAAGTAATAGACGTTACGTCGGTCCCAGCCTCGAATCGCCCCCTCTGCCAGCGTGAGCTCGGCGTTCACCAGTCGCTTGATATCAAAGAACTGTTTGACGCCAAGCCCGTCGCAGGTTGGGCAAGCGCCGGCCGGGTTGTTGAACGAAAACAGCTTGGGCTCAAGCTCACTGATGGCGTGACCGCAGATCGGACAGGCGAAGCGTGCAGAGAAAATCACTTCTTCGCCCGGCTCATCGTCCATCGGTGCGACCAGCGCAATGCCATCAGCCAGCTTCAGCGCCGTTTCAAACGACTCAGCCAGACGCTGCTGCAGATCGGCACGGACCTTGAAGCGGTCGACGACCACATCAATGGAATGCTTCTTCTGCTTATCGAGCTTGGGCAACTCATCAAGTTCACACAGTCGGCCGTTGACCCGCGCGCGTACAAAACCCTGCGCGCGCAGCTCTTCAAAAATGGCCAGGTGCTCGCCCTTGCGCTCCCGGACCACCGGCGCCAGCAGCATTAATTTGCTGCCTTCCGGTTGCGCCATGACCAAGTCAACCATCTGGCTGACGGTCTGCGCTTCCAGCGGAATGTCGTGGTCGGGGCAACGTGGCTGACCCACACGGGCATACAGCAGGCGCAGGTAGTCGTAGATTTCGGTGATCGTGCCCACGGTTGAACGCGGGTTGTGAGAGGTCGACTTCTGCTCGATGGAAATGGCAGGTGACAGACCTTCAATGGTGTCGACGTCAGGCTTTTCCATCATCGACAGGAACTGTCGGGCATAAGCTGAGAGTGACTCGACGTAGCGTCTTTGCCCTTCGGCGTACAGCGTGTCGAATGCCAGCGACGACTTGCCAGACCCGGAGAGCCCGGTGATGACGATCAGTTTGTCGCGTGGCAGGGTGAGGTCAATGTTCTTCAGGTTGTGGGTACGTGCCCCACGAATCAGGATCTTGTCCAAAATGGCCTCGCACGGCGGGCTTCAAAACGAAGGAGTATACGGTCAAACACTGGATGGATGCACACTATCGAATCGGGCGTCGCAGGGTTACATGAAGACTGCGACCTATACGCGCGTCATAGCGTCGCGTCTGTGTGCTGTACACCGATGGGACTGGTAGAATCGCCGCCGGTTCACACGAGGTTCTTCCATGCACGATTCACATAGCGAACGCATGAGTGGCAGCGAGACCCGCGCGGCTGGCGGTCTGGCGCTGGTCTTCGCGTTCCGGATGCTTGGCATGTTCATGGTCCTGCCAGTGCTGGCGACCTACGGCATGGACCTGGCGGGCGCGAGCCCGGCACTCATCGGTCTGGCGATTGGCGCTTATGGCCTGACGCAGGCGGTGCTGCAGATTCCGTTCGGGATGATTTCGGACCGTATCGGTCGTCGTCCCGTCATCTATTTTGGCCTCATCATTTTTGCCTTGGGCAGCTTGCTGGCGGCGGACGCTACGTCCATATGGGGCGTCATCGCAGGACGGGTCCTGCAGGGCGGCGGCGCCATCTCGGCGGCCGTCATGGCGCTGATGTCCGACCTTACCCGCGAGCAGCACCGAACCAAGGCTATGGCGATGATCGGCATGACCATCGGTGTTTCCTTTGCCGTGGCGATGGTCATCGGGCCGGTCATTACCAGCGCCTTTGGATTGTCCGGGCTGTTCCTGGCGACGGGTGCAATGGCGCTGGTCGGGATCGTCATCGTTGCGTTTGTCGTGCCAAAGTCCACGGTGACATTGCAGCATCGGGAGTCCGGCCTCGCCCGGCAAGCATTACGGGCGACATTGCGTCATCCCGACCTGCTGCGTCTGGATTTAGGTATCTTCGCGTTGCACGCCATGCTCATGTCCAGCTTCGTTGCCTTGCCCCTGGCGCTCGTGGAAAAAGCCGGTCTGCCCAAGGAACAGCACTGGTGGGTCTACCTGACCGCGCTGGTGATCTCCTTCTTCGCGATGATCCCTTTCATCATCTACGGCGAGAAGAAGCGTCAAATGAAGCGTGTTTTGCTTGGCGCCGTGACGGTGCTGATGCTCACTGAGCTATTCTTCTGGGAGTTCGGCGATACGCTTCGGGCGCTGGTCATCGGGACCGTGGTGTTCTTCACCGCTTTCAATCTGCTTGAGGCGTCACTGCCGTCGTTGATCAGCAAGGTGTCGCCGGCAGGCGGGAAGGGCACGGCGATGGGGATTTATTCCACCAGCCAGTTCCTCGGTTCAGCGGTTGGCGGCATCCTGGGCGGCTGGTTGTTTCAGCACGGAGGGCTCAGCGTGGTGTTCCTGGGTGGGGCGGGTTTGGCCGCCATCTGGCTCGGGTTTGCTGTTACCATGCGCGAACCTCCCTACGTCACAAGCCTGCGCTTGCCGTTGTCGCCCGAGGCTCAACGCGACACCGGTCTTGAAGCGCGTTTGCTGGCGGTACGTGGAGTAACAGATGCAGTTGTGGTGCCTGACGAGGGCGCCATCTATATCAAATTTGACAAAGAACTGTTGGATCGGGCGTCTTTCGACGAATTGGTCAATCCAGCGTCGCAAACGTGTGAAGCCTAGGAGAACGTTATGGCCCGTGGGGTTAACAAAGTCATATTGGTCGGTACTTGTGGCCAGGATCCCGAAGTTCGCTACATGCCTAACGGTAATGCCGTGACCAACCTGAGTCTGGCGACGAGCGAGCAGTGGACCGACAAGCAAACCGGTCAGAAAGTTGAAAAGACCGAATGGCACCGTGTCTCGATGTTCGGCAAGGTCGCTGAAATCGCTGGCGAATACCTGCGCAAAGGCTCGCAGGTCTACATCGAAGGCAAGCTGCAAACCCGCGAGTGGGAAAAAGACGGCATCAAGCGTTACACCACTGAAATCGTCGTCGACATGCAGGGCACCATGCAGCTGTTGGGCGGCCGTCCGCAAGGCGAAGGCGCTCCACAGGGTCAAGGCGGTGGCGGTTATCAGAACTCCGCTCCTCGTCCACAGCAGTCGCGTCCGCAGCAGTCGGCGCCTCAGCAGTCGAACTCGCAGCCGCAGCAGCCGCAACGTGAATCCCGTCCAGCGCCGCAACAGTCGCCACAACCGGCGCCTGATTTCGACAGCTTCGATGACGATATTCCGTTCTAGGGTATAGCTCAGACCGAAAATGTAAGATCTTCCTCAGAAGCCCCAAGAGTAAACACTTGGGGCTTTTTTTTACCTCGAGAAAAGGTCAATTTGGATCGGTCGTGGGCGCTAGGAGGATAGTTAGAGATGAGTGTTATATTTGCTGAAATAGGCGTACCAGTGAAGGTGGGGGTAGTCAGAAAGACTATCTTCGAAAATGGGGAGAGGGGTTGCGTCGTCGTGGATAGTCTGGGCATGCCTCTCTATTACCCAAACCTATTCTTAACCACCCAAATCCGGAATGGCAGCCGTTCGGCTTCAACCGTGTCGAACAATGCTGGCCACCTGTGCGCCTTCCTGCAGGTGATGGAGGAGGCTAAGATAAACTTGGTTACCCGATTATCTGAGGGAAAAGTGTTAGAGCCCTTTGAGGTTGAGGCTCTTCGAGGTGACCTACACCGACGATTATCACCTGAGCCCAAACAAAACTCGCCCATCACCTATTTTTCCCAATCTGATTTCGTCTCGAAAGCCGTAATGCATGCGCGGGTGGGCGTATCTACTAGGTATTTAGAGTGGCTAGCTTCCCTATTCTTGCGCAAGCCACTCGATCCTAATGAGTTGGCCCGGGTATTGGCTGCTATGAAGGACATCCGTCCTATTAATAAAAGACGGAACAATATTAAGAGGAGGCGTGGGTTAGATGCGGTAACTGCGTTGGCATTCACCGAAGCGCTCCGTCCAGGCTCTGAGTATAATATTTGGCTAGATCCTGCGATTCAGGTCAGGAACAGATTGATGCTATCGTTAATGTATGAGCTTGGGATCCGGCGCGGCGAATTACTAAATTTGAAAATTGAAGACTTCAATTTCAAGGCCAATCAAGTCGAGATAATCAGGCGGGCAGATGAGAAGTCCGATCCACGGATAGACCAACCGTTGGTTAAGACTAATGATCGGATAATCCCAGTAAAAGCGACTCTTATGGATGAAGTGCGGTTTTATCTCACGCGCTGTCGTAATTTAGTACCAAGAGCGCGTAGACATGGATTTCTAATTGTCACGCACAAGGCTGGGCCTACGCAGGGTAATCCCATATCTATCGCTAATTATAAGGATGTGATTCATAGTCTCAGAACAGCGGTCCCGCCTCTGAGTAAATTTTCTGGACACGATCTACGCCACTATTGGAATGAGCGGTTCTCTGATTTGATGGATAAGGCAGGCATCCCACCCGCTGAAGAGGAGCTAATTCGTTCCGAATTAATGGGCTGGAGATTTGGCAGCGGTACTGCCGCTACCTATAACCGCCGGTATATAGAGCGGAAAGCTGCTGAGTACGGTATGAACCTACAGAGCGACCACCTCAAAGCTAAAGGGGTGCCAAAATGAATAACTCAGTTCAGGTTGCGGCAGCTGCCTCAACCACTACTGCTACCGATGGGCGCTTGATTATAAGCACGATGCCTTCAGAAAAACGCGTCCTAAGATCTGTTCTGGGGTATGAGTTTTATTCAGCGGATGAAATCTGGAAGTTGTCTAAGGATTACTCGCTCAATATGGCCCAGGTAATAAAGCGAACTCCGCCCCAGCATCACTATGCGGTGAGAAAACTGATGGAGCACTACGCTACGACATTTTCTGCGGCCACTACATTGAAAGCAGCCGAAGCCTTGCATGGCTTCTTTTCATCGACATCAGGTGAAATCAACACGGTCCAACTTATAAATTACAGGGCCTTGTTCGGGAGTGATCGCGGTCACCTAACTGTCCTTCGACCGCTATTTAGACGGTGGCGGAATTTCAGGTACGAAGGGGTCTCCAACGATGTTGTGGAAATGTTAGACAGTTGGCGGGTGGGTGGACGTAGAAAAGGACTGGCAGTTAAAAGCCTTGATCGAACTAAGGGGCCTTTCTCTGATGTTGAATATGCCTCATTCAATGAAAAGATTATCTTTTCATATGAGGCAGGTGAGATAAGTCTGTATGATTTGTGCGCCTGCTTGATAATTAGCATGACGGGGCGTCGCCCAATTCAGCTAACGCACTTAAAATGCAGTGATCTAATTAGTGTGCTTGATTCTGATGATGTCACTAACTATTTCCTACATATTCCTCGTGCTAAACAAGAAGGGGCGGAGTTTAGGGACGAATTCAAGACATATCAGTTAACTCGGGAAATGTGGGAGCTTTTGGACAGCCATAGGCAAAAGCTGTGGCATGAGCTCGATTGTTTAGGCTACGAGCTCCCCTTGACTCAAAAGGTGCTTTTGCCACTGTTTCCTGCGCAGCGAAGTTGGCTTAAGTATCCTACAAGGGCAGCTTTTATCAAGGCGTTATTTGGTGATCAGCTGCATATTAGAACTTCAGTGTTGAATAACATATTGAAGCGAACGGTCGAGTCCCTGGGGATCGTCTCCGACCGGACTGATGATTTACTGAATGTGTTTGCAAGACGTTTCAGATACTCCCTAGGTACCCGAGCAGCTAGGGAGGGCATGAGTAAGTACGTGATTGCGGAACTTCTTGACCACTCCGATATTCAGCACGTAGATGTCTACACCTTGAACGTGCCAGAACATCTGAAAAAAATCGATGAGGCCCTTGGCTTCCAATTGGCGGTTTATGCACAGGCTTTTACCGGTAACCTGGTTGGTGCCGAGTTAGATGCTTTACGTGGCTCTGATCCTTCCAGCAGGGTAAAGCATAACAGGTGTGCTGTCGGTACCTGTGGCAGTTATTCGTATTGTGGCATGAATGTACCGCGCCCATGCTACACATGTTTTAGCTTTCAACCTTGGATTGACGGGCCACATGAAAAGTTATACATCGAGCTGCTGGATGAGCGCGAACGGATCATAGCTAAAACTGGTTCCCTGTCTGTCGCTTCTATTTTGGATCGCACAATTTTTGCCGTTGCCGATGTGATAAGTAAGTGCGCTAAGCGCAAGGAGGAGCTTGCTGATGAATAACGTGTTTTGTTTTTCTAGTCGAAGTGAGATAGACGTTTGCCAAAACTTAGCTCTTTTCATCGATCAATGCAAAGGCGAGCTTTCTGTTTTTGGAGCTGACTTGGATTTTGACGCTTGGTTATGGCCTAGAGCTGCAAATTTCACTAAGTTAGGTTCTGTGTCTAGGTCGTTTTCTATTGAGGATCGGATGGCGGAACCTTTCATATCCTTCGCGAAAGCTTACTTTAGGTATCAGCAAGGTCATAGGCCGACTCGTTCCCGTAATGAGTCCAAGGCATTGAAGGTGCTGGAAAGGGTTCTAACAGATGCTCACGGCAAGCCTGATATCTTAGACTTGGACGCATCAGTTCTAGATCGCGCTGCACTATTAGCTCGCGAGCATTACAAGTCCGCTGCCTATCATTGTGGAAGGGAGCTCCAACGCTTAGCAAAATTCGTTTCGAATAACCTTTTAGTGAGGAACTCATGTGATACATGGCAAAATCCAATTTCCAGGCCGCAAGATTCTAACAAAGTTGGAAAAAAAGCTAGAGAGGCAAGGGCCCGCAAGCTGCCGTCCAGTGAGGCCGTGCTGGCGATGGCAGATATATTTGCAAACGTAGGTGAAGATCCAAGGGACATCTTTACCAGCAGCGTGTTTGCCTTGCTGATGAGCGGGAGTGTGCGGATCTCAGAGGTACTGCACTTGCCTGTTGATTGCGAGGTGAATGACGTTACTCGAGAAGGGGAAAAAGTTTACGGTATAAGATTTTACTCGGGAAAAGGGTACGGAGCGAACATCAAGTGGGTTCCGACTGTAATGTGGCCGATTGTCAAGGAGGCTTTAGCGCGAATAAGGAAACTGACGGATGAAAGTAGACAACTATCTAGGTGGCTTGAAGACCATCCCGATCTTATGTTCATTCATCCTGATTCGGGTCATCTCAATCGCAGCAAGCCTCTAACAGAAGTTGAGGCCTGTGAGGCATTGGGTCTATACCTATCACACGATGAAGCAAAGCAACGAATCTATTATTTGTATGGGTTTAGCAAGGGAGATGTTCTGACCCTCGAAACTCTCTGGACCAAATTCAAACGGCGTATGCCGGCAGATTTTCCGTCGGTCGAACCGAGGGCAGGTGTGACTTTTGGTAATGCATTGTTTGCTATGCAAAAAAACATATTAACTTCTCAAAAGGGCACGCTCCGAGTAATTCCCTGGCTTCCAGAACCAAACATAGTGAACAACGATCTATCTCCTCGGCTTAGCCTTGGCCCGGGCGCTCATAATAGTATCTTCAGCCGTTATAATTTCGCTCATTCTGATGGAACAGAGATGAAGATTACTACGCACCAAATGAGGCACATGATTGACACAATGGGCCACCGGGGTGGAATGTCCGAGGAAGAGATAGCGCGGTTTGCCGGTCGAGCTGACCAAAAGCAAAATCGGGTCTACAATCACCTCACGTCGAATGAAATCGCAGTGAAGTACGAACAGGCTCAGATCGCTGCGGGCTACGAAAATTCGATAATGATACATTGCGAACCTGTGGGGCGGGACGCTTACGATCTTGCGCCGAAGGGTCCTATCCATCGCTCCCTTTGGGGTTTTTGTCTACACGACTACGCTGCTGCTCCTTGCGGAATGTTTCGAGATTGTTTGAATTGCGAGGAACACCTCTGCGAGAAAAGAGCCGGTACTAAGGAAGAGCTGGCGGCGCAATTAGCGGAGACCGACGAGCAACTGATTGCCACAGAACTAGCTATGTCCGCTGGACAATACGGTGCTGACCGGTGGTATGAACATCATGAAGTATCAGCTTCCAGGTTGCGTGAGCTGATTGCTATCATGGACGATGACGAGGTTCCAGATGGGTCTCTAATTCGATTGAGAAGGGACCACTCTCCGAGCCATATAAACCGGGCGTTGCGAACACGTGGGGAAATAAATACTCAGTCGGTGAGTGAGGAGAAAATAAATCGGCTTGGCAACTTGTTGGAGCAGATGTGAATGACTAAGCCTGTAACCAGTGCTGAAATAAAAGCGATTGAGGATTTTCTGTATTCATGGGAGGGTCCTGTTACTTGGGACTGCGTCTGCACCAGAGCGCAGTCTCTCATTGGGAAGGTGCTAACTAGGCAGACCTTGGGCGCTAATCCTGCGGTCAGAAAAGCTTTCGACTATGCAAAACTCCGTAACAAAGATTTACCGGCAAAACCCCCGGCCCCTTCCAGCTTGAAAATAGCGGGAGATAGGATATCCCGGCTCGAAGCCGAATTAGCTGCTACTAAGAGTGAAAACTCCCGTTTGATTGAGCAGTTTTTACGTTGGCAATACAATGCATCGATCAAAGGGCTGAGTGAACAGCATTTAAACAAGCCACTTCCTATTATAGATCGCGAACGTTCAGACGCACCATTGCGCGACAGGCTCAAGGGACTGAAAAAACTTAAGTGACAACCTATATTTCAAAGATTCTGTGTTTCGGGCGGAGGCAAAGTGGGCGCCACCGCTCGGAGCAACGAAATCAGAAAGGCGCCATTGGAGTATTTTTTAGGAGGTAATCATTCTGATCAGTATATCCAAGTGTGGCGACGTACAAAATTAAAGATTCCTCTAACTCGGTAAAAAGCTGAGAGGCCCCGTAAGCGACTTGGAACTCAAACACTGCTCTATCGGATGTAATCGACTCCTCCACAATCAGAAGCTGATTGCACTTCTTTACCTGATAGATCAGAGTTATTAGGTCCGTGGCGACTGTGCTATACAAGGAGAGAGTTAAGCCGTATCCGTCGTCAAAAACATCTATTGACAGCCGGCTGAAACTAATAACTCCATCTTTAGCGAACCAGTGAGTCCTGCCATTCCATAGGCCATCCCACTGTGCGCTCTGCGCACGTGGCAGCATTTTATTATCCGCCAAGCACTGATAAATCGGTTCAACTGAAATAACTGTCATGTACCCAAGCTGCTCAGGCTCATTATTCATTACTAAACTTTGAGTTATCACGCCCAGTATGAAATCATCTCTAGTTAGGACAACGCCCCCACTAAACCCGCCCCGTGCCATTGCTGAAACAACGAAGTGCACATGAGGGGAGTGGCGCACATCGATTAGGCCATTGACCTCACCACGCGCGGCGATCAGTGTTGGCGCCATAGCAAAGGGTATAGGCGGAAACCCTAACACCAAAACTTCAGACAAGACGAGATCATCAATCCCAAGCCAGTCGTCCAAGTGGCAGCCGAGAGGCATAGCAGGCGTATAAGGATCAAGCCCTGACACTAGGAACACTGCAATATCTATTTTTTCATCTCTATGAAAAAAAGGCCCTTTGATGATTTCTAATACAGTTGGCGAGATTGTATGGGCTTGAAAGCTTTCACCGCCGGCAAGTACGATTGAGGTGGTGGCGTCAGTAGATTCATCACTAACTGGTATATATGACCTAATAACCGTCGATATCTCTAAAATCGTATTGTTTTCGACAACATGGCGAGCAGTGACGAAAACCCCGTCTCCAACATGAAAAGCTGACCCAATACTTTCAGTACCGTCAGGCTGCTCCACCGCTACATATGCCATACCCGAAGCATACTTTTCGTAGATTTTTCGAATAGCAGTATTCATAGAGGCGCTACTCTAAAGATTTAGCAATAGTTCATACAGGCCACTGCCAGTCTTGGTAGTTCCTGAATATACCGGCTAGCTCGCCTGGGGCCAAATGATCTACGAGATTGTCTCGATATGAGTGTATTTTTGCCACCTTTTGCTGGCCAAAACGGGTTGCCTTATAGGGATCGAATTTTCTAAATGGCGCCAGCTGTATGATGTCAGTGTTTATTGTTTTAAGCCAAGATACCAAGATAACTTTGGAACCAGTTTGCTCTATAAAGTGCCTTGCTGTCTCGAGTGAATAACCTTTAGTGCAGATATCATCTATCACCAGTACGGTCTTCCCCTTGCCGAGTGGTGGATTTTTGTAACGGACGGTTGCAGTTCTTAGCGGGGCTTTATTTATAGATATTGTATTTAGCTGATTTAAATGGTCCAATGCGATGCCGTTGTTTCTCGCTGTTTGAGATTTTTGAGCTGTTGTATGGCGAACTATCAAATCTGGCAAGTAATTTTTTCTGAAGCACTTCCCAAAGATAGCCATCGCATCGTTCATAACCTTATTTCCTGAGCCTGCTTTGTGCCCTGGGTAAACAGCGATATAATTAACTCGCTGGTAAACTCCGCTGAAATAAAGGCTAGAGACAAGAGCACCCACCCAAAAATCAGGATGTCCAAGGCCATGCTTTGCAGCATCTCTCGCATCTTGGGAGTACAAGGTATACTCAGGTTTCATTGTGCTGAAAGGAGCCAGTGCGTAGTACTCGAAGCTTTCTGCTTGAATTTCATGGCACCATAGATGATCTCTTAGACAAAAAGTATCTATATATCGCGCAATGTCTTTAGGTGAGTCAAATTCAAACCCATAATCGGTTTTGTTTGCATACCAAGTCGCACGCAAAAAAAGCAAGTTTCCATTAACGGCAGTCTGCATGTCACTTTCAGACGCCCCTACATAGAGCACTTCATTGCGATTCCATCCCATCAGGTTAAGTACGTACTCGACAGCTTCAGCGCGAGGTTTTGGCGGGACTCTCGAGTCGGTTGCACGGCAAAGATAAGTAAACTCCCCCCAAACTTCTTTTAAGGCATCTGCCAAAGGTCGAGTCCCTTTATCGACGGTCCATTGACGGTTCGTCATTACGACGAATTCAATGTTCTTGCTCTTTAGGTACTGAATGAGCTTGGTTACTTGGTTGAATATCTTACGATCACCATCTCCCTGGCGAACCAAAACATCCTCAATACTAAGTATGATGCCTTTCAATTTCGACATGCCAGTGCATCCCTGCTAGATTTCAAGCCCAAGCTGGCCCGTTGGTTCAATAATAGCATCACGTTTTTGGTCGTTCGCAGTTCTAATTCGCTCTAACATCTCCGGTATAGCTAAAGGCATCTCAAAATCGTAGGCGCCATAAGTCTTGCTTGCGAAAGTGATCTCTGGTCTAGCACTTAAGGTTTTTGGAAGGTACACGTTAACTATTTTCTTTCGATATTTCCATGCGAAGGCAACGGTATGGGCGGTTCCGCTCTTTATCTTCCACTCTACTGGGATCAATGTGTCGGACAAGGCAGCTTGAAGCCGGTTACGTCGCACAAAGTTCTCACCGCTGTAGCTTTGAGTAGGCAGATATTCTGTAATTATTGTTCCGCCATTTTTGAGTATCAGATCTCGCACCGGCTCAGACCCTCTTGGATAGCATTCACTGATGCCGGTCCCGAGCACGGCTATTGTTGGTAGCCCGTATTTGATCGATTCTAAGTGCGCGAGTTGGTCTATCCCCAATGCCAGTCCGCTAACTGTTGCAACAGAACTCCTACTTAGAGAGGATAGAATTAGTCTTGTTAGAAATAAACCGTCCTCACTTGGTTTTCGTGTGCCAACAATGCCTACTGCAGTTGAATCAAGATTGAGTATATTGCCCTGGATAAAGATCCATTTAGGTGCGTCTTCAATACCAGCTAGCTTTGGTGGAAAACGTTCTTCACCATTAAATATTAGAACTACATTGATTTTGTCTAGTTCGGCAATTAGCTTTATTCCGCGCTGCCACAACTTCTTTCTAATTTCGGGTAATGCCGCTGTGGAGCCATCCTCGATCCTCAAGTATTTCTCAAGAGAATTCTTGAATGTGGTTTTAAAGCCAGAATTGGACGCGGCGATCTGGTGCAATGTCCAGAAGCCAACCCCTTTGAGTGTAGATAGCGCTAAAAAGGCTATGCGTTCATTTTTCCAAAAAATGCGTTCAGCTAAAGCCACGTTCGGCGTCCTATAGGCGATTACGTCGTCCTACGTTGACTTTAGCATGGTGGCGATGGTTTCTGGCAATCAAACGCATGCACTGAGCCTACGTTAATGACGACGGGGCTTTGCATGTTCAAATCCTAGGCATGGCCTATGGCGATCGGATCTCAGCCCTCGCATTCGCTAACTCAAACGAGCGGCCTAGGTCAAAATCGCATCTGCGCCAACACCATTGCCCGAGTTCCCACTCAGACTGCCCGCTTCACCGTGTAAATGTGCCTTATTCGGCTTCATTCCGGTTTCAGAGACTGGTTTGGTAACTGAGGGATGATGCATTCCCAGCGCCTCCCGTTCAGAGGTGCCAGGCGAAACTCTTCTTGATAGTCATAGTGGCATCCGAGCCGAGATGACTTCCGTGCAGCGGCAATCTGCAAACTGTTGCCAGAGCTTGGCTACTAAGAATCAGGTGTCACGGAACCAGCCTCTGCACGTATACGTGCCAGTAAGGCTTCAAGGTCGTCCGCATCGCCTTTTAAATGATATGCAGCCGCTAGTACGCTCAATGGATGGACCTCCATCACCGTGGCCAGGGCTTCTAGCTTGTCTAATGTTGGACATTTCAAGCCGCGCTCCAGAGTGCTCAGGTACGTCCGGCTGCTGATGCTCGAAAAGTCTTCCTGGGTGAGGCCTTTGGCCAATCTAAACTGCTTTAGTGCCAGACCAAACGCTTGCTTCAACTCCATTTTGCATCCTACACAAAATAGATGATGAAGCCTTGTAGACCGCTATGGGGCTACAATCTATAGTGGTCATTTTTTGGGGGTGCTGGCATGTACGTGACACGGCAGGAGGCGTACGTTGACCTCTCTGAAATTGGTGCTGACGGCTTGTATTGGAGCTACGTCGAACACAGCCTGCATACGCCATGGTTCTACATTACCCTGAGCCGCCATAGCGATGGAGGCGTCACACGGACGATGCTCGAAACAATGGACCCCTACATCCTTGCCAAGGTTATATGTAGTCCTGCACCTGGCTTGTCTGTGAGTGGCGTGATGCTGGTTACGCCAGCATACGTAAATGGAACTGAAACTTGGCAGATGGAAAAACTTCTTGAGTACACCCAGTGTCACTTTGAAGAACACGGAAGCTTTGAACTCTTTCGCGTTCCAGGTAAGCATTACTATACCCCACAAGTGGTTTTTAACACGAAACAAACCAAGCTAAAAGAGTGCGTATTTTACAGGAGCAGTGAGATTTAAGGGATTACTCTTTCAATGGTACTTTGCGGGTTAATAAGCTGTGCTGAAAGCCGGAGGGCGTGATGTGTTACTAAGATACTCAAGATTGAACGGGTACGGAAAGTTGAGCACAGATGGATAATCAATAGGGATTTTTAACCTTTAAATATTTTTAAAAAGAGCCCACTCGATTGGCGGAGTTTATATCAGATTCGGAGGTACTATCGCTGCGAGAAGAAATATTTATAGACGGCGCATGCATGAAAGAATGGTTAAGACCCAAATCTAAAATGGCTTAGGATAACGTACAACTCGCGTTGACATCATAGGTCCATCCTATGCTGAAGTTTCCGAAGTCTTGTCGCCCTAATCATGTGGGTCATTGACTTACGTGTTACGGCATGCGCTAACCGAGGGAAGTATAGAAGTGCAGTGAGGTCTGATGAAATGAGGCATTTCCAGCTTTTTTGAGCGCTATCGTTCACGGATGAGCTACCCGCAGCTCACCCGATGACCTGCTTCTGGTTCATCGGGATAGCCCGGGAACGGTGATTTGAGCCAGCATCGTTACTTTGGAGGCCGAAATCGGAGAGTTGGTGCTGACTGCGCTGACGGTATCGAATTTCTGTTAAGCGCAGCTATTTTACCAGAGAGATGATCGCCCTCATTCACCTGTAGCTGACACCCTACTAACGTGCATGCTTGAGCGATATCGATCATGGATGAGCTACCCCTAGGTCATTTACCAGCCACAAGCACGGTATCGCTTACGTCGTGAGACACTTACCGTCTCAGGAGACGTGCTGTCTCTGTGCGCTGTCAACCGGCTGCGAGTATTCGCTCTCGATATCAATTGTCGCTAATGCGCGTGAGGAGCGAATAGGATAGCTCTCTTGCGTACCTTCATTGACCTACGTGCCAGAGCTGTTGTCCGGCCAGGCACCTCCTTCGGTCTACAGCCCTTAACCCTATGGTTTAGCGATTCTGCGTTGTTTTCCGGCTTGCGCAGGCTTGGGCCTAGCAACATCGCAGGCCCTATGTACGGAGCAAGCGTTGGCACCAGTTAGAGGGCGGCCGACGAATCGAGAGCTCCGCATCAACAACGTAAGCGGGCGGCGAACACACCTACCGAACTCCAGCATTAAGGGCGATGGTGTCCGCGTATTTTTGATCTGACCCCGAAATGTTGGACGCCTTCTATGCCCGCCGTGCTTGAGTCCTGTATTCCACAGGGCTTAGGCCACTCAGCTTCAGCCTGATTCGCGAATGATTGTAGTAGTGTATGTACCCCTCTATCCCTGCTTCAAGCTCATCAAGACTGCTGAATTTGTTCAGGTAAAAGAACTCCGACTTCAAGGTGCCGAAAAAGCTTTCCATAGCCGCATTGTCATAGCAATTTCCTTTGCGAGACATGCTCGGCTTCACTGCTCGCTCGCTCAGGACGCGACGGTAAATAGGCATTCGATATTGCCATCCTTGGTCAGAATGCAAGATTGGTTCATCGCGTGGCCGTAGCCGTTCAAAGGCTTGTCGTAGCATTCCGCCGACCATATCGAACAGCGGGCGCCTGGCTGTCTTGAAAGCGATGATTTCGCCGTTGTAGAGATCAAGTATCGGTGAGAGGTAAAGCTTCTGCCCGCCGACCCGAAACTCCGTCACATCCGTAACCCATTTCTGATTTGGTCTTTTGGCATTGAACTTCCGCTTCAGCAGGTTCGGCGCAACCTGACCTTCTTCGCCTCTGTAGGCCCGGTATTTCTTTGTGCGCACACGGCTTTTCAACTGAAGCTCGCCCATGAGGCGCTGAACAGTCTTGTGGTTCACGAGGTGTCCAGCTCGCCGAACGGCAGCAGTGATGCGGCGATAGCCATATCGGCCTTTGTGCTCGTCGAAGATCGAGCAAATTCTGGTCTTCAG
Source organism: Xanthomonas sp. WHRI 1810A (assembly GCF_040202885.1). Classification (NCBI taxonomy): domain Bacteria; kingdom Pseudomonadati; phylum Pseudomonadota; class Gammaproteobacteria; order Lysobacterales; family Lysobacteraceae; genus Xanthomonas; species Xanthomonas sp. WHRI 1810A. The sequence continues at coordinate 7,271 of NZ_JBEGED010000026.1, read as the reverse complement.
TACCGCGTATTTATCAACGGCTTGCTGCACCTTTTGTTGATAGTAAAACGTGCTACGCGCCAAGCCCGCCACTCTCAGAAGGCCTTCCAGAGGGTGCTCTTGCCTCAGTTCAATCACGATTTGCGCTTTTTCCGCTGCGCTGCTCGTTCCTTCGCTTGAACCAAGGCATCGAGCTTTTTTAAATAAGCGATCTCCATCCGCAACTGGCTCAATTCGGCCAGCAAATCATCATGCGTACGAGCTTCGTCGTCCGAAGATTCAAGCTGAATGGGCGGGATAGGGTTTGTCATTTTCTGGTGACGTCCGCTTCCTGGCTGCCGGGACAAGGCCTCCAAACCGCCTTCATCATACCTGCGCTCCCATTCGCCAATGATGTCGGATTTCCGGATATCAAACAGCGCAGCGACTTGGTGATAGGACAGCTCTTCCTTTCGCATGCGCTGCAATACAGCCAGCTTGAACTCAGGGCTGTAGTTCTTCTTTCTCTTACTTTTGAGGCCTGCGGCACCAAGCGCCTGATAGGCCGCAATCCATTTTCGAAGTGAAGAAGAATTGACTCCGTGGCGATGCGCTACCTCTCGGTGACCTGCGCTCCCCGAACAGTAATCTTCAACAACCGACAATTTCGCCTGCTCTGTGTACTTTTTCATGAGCCCCCTGGATGTTGATGTCCAACATTTCGGGGTCAGATCATTTTAAGCGGACGCGATCACCCTTATCGCCAGGATTTCCATGCGCCAACGAAGCTCTTACCCCAAACCATTCAAAGCCCAGGTCGTCCAGGAATGCCTGCAACCCGGAGCGACAATTTCCAGCGTAGCCATCCATCACGGCATCAATGCCAACGTGATCCGCAAGTGGCTACCGACTTACCGGGATCAATCGCCTGCAACCTTGCCGGCTTTCGTTCCGGTAAAAACGGTACCAAGGCGAGCATCAGAAGAGATGGTGATCATCTCGCTGCCTCCGGGTGATAAATCCATCACCGTAAAATGGCCAGCCTCGGATCCGGACGGCTGCGCCTGTTTCATTCGTGGCTTGGCCCAATGATCCGTATCGACGCCATCTGGCTCTCCACCGAGCCCATGGATATGCGCGCCGGTACCGAGACCGCATTGGCCAGAGTAATTGCGGTGTTCGGTGCGGCGAAGCCGCACTGCGCTTACCTCTTTGCCAACCGTCGGGCCAATCGGATGAAAGTCCTGGTGCACGACGGCGTCGGTATCTGGCTGGCGGCGCGGCGCTTGAACCAAGGTAAGTTTCATTGGCCAGGCATCCATCGTGGGATGGAGGTCGAACTCGACCCCGAACAACTCCAGGCGCTGGTACTTGGATTACCCTGGCAACGAGTCGGTGCGGGTGGCGCAATTACATTGCGTTAAATGCTGCCTTTTAGCTGAAGCAGTCGGGCTGCTTTGGTAAAATCCACCCCCATGACTTCCTTGCCCGATCTCGACCAAATGACCCCCGAACAACTGCGCACACTGGCTGCGCAGTTGATGTCCAAGATCGACACCCAGAGCCGAAAGATCCATCGTGATGAAACGATCATCGAGCAACTCACTCACGAAATCGCCATCCTTAAACGCCACAAGTTTGCCAAGCGCAGCGAGCAGATCAGCCCGGCGCAAGGCAGCTTGCTCGATGACCTGCTCAATACCGACCTCGAAGCCATCGAGGCCGAGTTAAAAGCCCTTCATCCCGCTCCCGCACAGGCAGCACCACGCCAGCAACCCAAGCGTGTGCCGTTGCCACCGCAGTTCCCACGTACTGTGATCCATCACGAGCCGGACAACACCCAGTGCGCGTGCGGCTGCCAGCTTCAGCGTATTGGCGAAGACGTCAGCGAAAAGCTGGACTACACACCAGGCGTGTTTACCGTCGAGCAGCACGTTCGTGGGAAATGGGCCTGCCGGCAGTGCGAAACCCTGATCCAGGCACCGGTGCCGTTGCAGGTAATCGACAAGGGCATCCCCACCGCCGGCCTGCTGGCGCATGTGATGGTTGCCAAGTTCGCCGATCACCTGCCGCTGTATCGACAGGAAAAGATCTTCGGCCGCGCCGGCCTGGCTATACCACGTTCGACCCTGGCGCAGTGGGTGGGTCAAACCGGCGTGCAGCTTCAGCCGCTGGTCGATGCGCTGCGCGAAGCAGTGCTGGCCCAACGGGTAGTCCACGCCGACGAAACGCCGGTACAAATGCTGGCTCCAGGAGAGAAGAAAACCCATCGTGCTTACGTCTGGGCCTACAGCAGCACGCCATTTTCGGCACTCAAGGCTGTTGTCTACGACTTCAGCCCCAGCCGTGCCGGCGAACATGCGCGCAACTTCCTGGGCACCTGGAACGGGAAGCTGGTGTGTGATGACTTTGCCGGCTACAAGGCCAGCTTTGAGCTGGGCATCACCGAGATCGGCTGCATGGCCCATGCACGCCGTAAGTTCTTTGACTTGCATGTAGCCAATAAAAGCCAATTGGCGGAGCAGGCGCTTCACTCGATTGGCGGGCTTTACGAAGTCGAGCGACACGCCAAGGAAATGAGCGACGAAGACCGTTGGCGGTTACGCCAGGAAACAGCGGTGCCCATCGCTGAAAAACTATACGAGTGGATGTTGGCCCAGCGTGAACTTGTGCCCGAAGGTTCGGCCACGGCCAAGGCTCTGGATTACAGCCTCAAACGCTGGGTAGCGCTAACGCGCTACCTCGAAGATGGTGCTGTGCCCATCGACAACAACCAGATCGAGAACCTGATCCGGCCGTGGGCGCTTGGGCGGTCTAACTGGTTGTTTGCCGGGTCACTACGCAGCGGCAAGCGGGCGGCGGCGATCATGAGCCTGATCCAGTCGGCGCGTATCAACGGGCATGATCCGTATGCTTATCTCAAGGATGTGCTCACGCGGCTGCCGACGCAGCGGGCGAGTGAAATAGGTCAACTGCTGCCGCATCTGTGGATGCCTACATAACTTCATAGGGTGAGTTGTGCGACCACTTCGTCCGATGACATGACATCGGCATACTCATCACCGAGTATTGCCAAGGTCAGTTCATGAACGGTTGTGGCGTCCCAGGACTTTCCATCCCTCCCGACGACGGGCACGGCTGTCGTGGCATCTGAGGGAATGATGATGCTGTATCCGAGTGCTTTTCCCGCACGGACAGTGGCGTCCATGCTGTTATGAATTACAACGCCTGTCAGTACCAAACGCTTTACCTGCATCCCTTTAAGAATGGCATCCAATTCGGTGCTGATGAAGGCGCAGTTTTCATGTTTGATGATGATGGTCTCTCCCTTTATCGGGGCAACGTCTTTCTTGATGCCATTCCACGGGCCATGGACGTAATAGCTGGATGTAGGAGTCTGTTCATCGTGCTTCACGTGAAGAACTGGCCAGCCGTTTGATCGCCAGTGGTCGAGAAGGCGTTGGATCACCGCTACATACTCAGGATTATTTTTGCCATCCCAATTCGGGCGATCAATGGCATCCTGAACATCGAGGATAACAAGGGGGACAGGGCTGGGTTGATCCCTCATGTAACTTCATCTCCTTTAGGTGGGGCCAGTCGACTGAGTGTGCTGCAACGAGCCTCTACCAGCAACTGATTGCAGGCGAAACCTGCCTGGGAACTACCCCTTCGTGATGACCCTCTTGCTTAGGCAAGGTGACTTCGGCAGACCCTTACTCCGATGCTAACATTTACAGTGAAACTCTTCGGAATGTTTCAGGATAGTCGCGTACAAGGCCGTGCTCATCCACTTCGAGATCAGCAGTAAATCCCCGAAAAACCCCCTCATATCGGTACTGTTGATTGAGCGTTAGGCAGCTATAGCGTTGCTGGGCAGCCCTAGGTAGGAAATCACCTGTAATTTGGGCAAGTAGAGGAACATACGCTACGACGATATCTTCACTAGCCTGCTCCCGTAATTTGAGGCGCTTGATAGGCAGCGTGTTCGTTGCAGGTGTCACGCCGATATCGACATCCAAACAATCCGCTAACGATGGTATTGGCTCGTCGCGAAGCAGATCGTGCCAGCGCCCCTCGCCATCAGCGCTTACGTGCATACGTGGGCCGCCGACATACTCGACCCGCACCTCACGTGTGCGGAAAAGAGCGTCAGTACGGACAAAGTAGTGCGCACCGTAATCTCCTTCGCGAGTACCGATGACAACGCCTTCAAGGATTGAATAATCACCACTCTCAAAAAACGAGCAATGATCCAGGCCATTCCCGTCCCAATCGCACCATTGAGCAACTGTCTTCATCCGTTTCTTCCTTTGCGGAGCGGGTTAGCGATGTTACTAGGTGAGCGAAGCTTGCGGCGCAGAGAGGCTCATGGGTTTGATCCTATCGCCACGTCTGAATTTACATGATCCGTATGGGCCGCCGTAGGAAAACCTCGCACAACTGGCGATGCAACTGGTGAGAAGCAACGCAAAATCACTGCTGAAATTCGTTACCGTTAATCCACGCAAGGTGAGTTGGCTGGTCGCTTACGTTTGCCGGGTCGCTTCGCAGCGGTAAACGGGCGGCGGCGATCATGAGTTTGATCCAGTCGGCGCGCATCAACGGGCATGATCCGTATGCTTATCTTAAGGATGTGCTGACGCGGCTGCCGACGCAGCGAGCAGGTGAAATCGGGGAGCTTCTACCCCACCATTGGAGTGGTTCACCATCGAGTCGGGTTGGCTAGTGCTACGCGGCTAATGGTACACCTCCAGACAATAGGTGAGAGTAGAGCCACCGCAATAAGAAACGCTACTTGCGATAGATAGAACGGCTCCAGCCACTGCTTTTCCAGTGCGACGTAATAGGTGTTATGGGCCACGTCAGCCAAAATAATTACTACAGTGAGGATTATTCCCATCCTGGGTTTTTTGAAAAGGAGCAGCACCGCCAGCGGGTCAAAAAAGTCAGCGCCCCCCAGAAAACACGGCTAGCCCAGTAGGCGCTGTCCCCATAGCCGTAGTCCCACAACAACCCATGCTGGAAATCTGCTCGGATGTGATTGGCGGTCGCGATCAAAAGGCAACAAGCGAAAAAAACTCGGATGGCGAATGACAACCTTGGCATAGCTTGATTTGCTCTGATGAAGTGATCATATGATAGCGGGATCAACCAATGCCGACAGCAATGGCTAATGGTGAAGCTGAGTTCGCCAGACGCTTACTCTTCGCGGGGTCTCTACGCAGCGGAAAACGGGCAGCGGCGATCATGAGTCTGATCCAGTCGGCGAGACTGAATGGTCATGATCCTTATGCCTATCTGAAAGATGTTCTCACGTGGCTGCCGACTCAGCGGGCGAGTGAAATCGACCAGTTGCTGCCGCATAAGTGGCAACCGTTTTCAGCACGCAAGGCGTGATGCCGGAGGCATACTTCTAACCATTGTCGATACAGGCTGATTACCCAACAGATACAAGGGTAGATCCGCCCCAAATGATCGCTTGCGCCACTATCACATTTTGCCCATTGAAGGTGACAGCAGGGCTACCATAAAGCTGGTAACCCATCTGCAATGCAGCACTCACACGGTGACAGAAAGCTGCATCGTCAGGGCCAGTAAGAATACGGTAAATTGGCAGATCGTCAGGTGGTACGGTCACATGCGAACTCCTCTAACATAGGGTGGTTCTGGCTCAAGATTGCTCATGTATGGCACAGGTTATCGGCTTGAGTATCCTGAGTTCTGAAATAGATTACACCACTCGTGTGACACTGCCATTTGGAAGGAAATGTACCCATCCTCAGCGCGCACTTTATAAGGCGGGTTGCCCAGGCGCTTACCTTGCAATCATCCAACCCCCAGATTTCTAGCCTCTAGCCCACGTTGTCGGCGTACCTGCTGATTTCCGGAATCTTATACTGAATCTGAGCAACTGATGTCTGACCTGGGCTGAGTGGGAAAAAACACTAGAGTGGAAGCCGCTAACGAGGGTTTTGACACACTCTGGACTCATTGCGGCCATTCACGGCAGTCATTTATTGGCCAAAACTTGCCCGCTTTTAGGCCCTGAGCACGGAATGGACAATTAGCGCCTTTCGACGGCCATGCGCACGGCCAAGCCTGCGAGCACCGTCCCCATCATCCAGCGTTGGACGATCTGCCACCCGGGCCTGCTTGCCAGAAACACCGCGATGGAGCCAGCCATGACAGCAATCAGCGCGTTAACACTCACGCTAATGGCGATCTGCGTAAAGCCAAGCACGATGGATTGCGCCAGTACGCTGCCGTGGTCGACGGGGTTAATGAACTGGGGTAGCAGCGACAAATACATGACCGCGATTTTTGGATTCAGCAGGTTGGTCACAAAGCCCATCATGAACAGCTTGCGCGGGCTGTCCTTGGGAAGGTTGCGCACCTGAAACGGAGAGCGGCCACCGGGCTTGACCGCCTGCCAGGCGAGGTAGAGCAGATAGAGCGCGCCGCCGAGCCGCAGAGCGTCATACGCATAGGGAACAGCCAATACCAAGGCCGTGATGCCAAATGCGGCGCAAAGCATATAAACGACGAAACCCAATGCCACGCCGCATAAGGAAATCAGTCCCGCCATTCGTCCCTGACAGATCGACCGCGAAATGAGATAAATCATGTTCGGGCCGGGAGTCAGCACCATGCCAAGTGAGATCAGACCGTAGGCAAACAGGTTGGACAGTTCGGGCATGGCGTAACTCCAAAGGACAAAATAACGAATCGAAAGCTTCGCTAAATCTGCGGCTTTCGCAATCTCAGATGGTATGCACTGGGAAGGAGCAGGCAACAGTAGTGGAGCCTAGGGGAGGTTGCTAGATACAGATTGACGAACAAAACGTCATACAGCAGTAGCAGCTCCTGATATCCGCCACACCAGAATACGAAGCGACTAAATCATGGATGACCGCTTCTGGCCCAGAGTGTGTAAAAACGCGCTGATGCACCGTCAGCGCTGCGCGCCGACGATATACCCGCTTAAAAGGCTAGAACTGGTGCCCACCTAAGTGCACACCATGTCCTGGCTTGTCGGGCTTGGGTAGATGACTTGGCCGGACGCATACTCAACAACAGCTCAGACCCAAAGTGATCGACTAATTACACTGTCGGAAAACGGTTTAAACGGCTGCTGAGGTTTGTAGCCATTGGCACTGATTCGTCCCTTCCTGCCCCTTGATTTAGCGCTCGTTGAACGGGATCATTTCCATCAGGGGTCCAGTCGGGGCAACGGTATCCGTCCGGCCAAGTCATCTACCCAGCGCTGCAAAGCCAAGACATGGTGTGCACTTAATTTAAGTGGACACCAG
>NZ_JBEGED010000025.1:0-60637 GCF_040202885.1 Xanthomonas sp. WHRI 1810A | reverse complement strand
GCAGCTTGCTCGCGATGGGCTGCGCAGCAGTCCTGAATCAGACCCCGGAGTTCTCCCAGGTGAACCGCATCCGCAGGTTTTGCTGGCGCTGCGCACCAGATCGCGGGACAAGCCACGCTCCCACGCCTTCGGCAGAAGCAGATCTGCACACGCACCCACCCTTCGGCAGAAACAGACCGGGTACGCTCAGGCTTTTGATTCTGGCCGGAAGCCGTGGGAGCGCAGCTTGCTCGCGATGGGCTGCGCAGCAGTCCTGAATCAGACCCCGGAGTTCTCCCAGGTGAACCGCATCCGCAGGTTTTACTGGCGCTGCGAACCAGATCGCGGGACAAGCCACGCTCCCACGCCTTCGGCAGAAGCGGATCGGCATAAGCACCCACGCCTTCCGTAGAAGCGGATCGGCGCACTCACCCACGCCTTCGGCAGAAGCGGATCGGCGTGCGCTCAGGCGAATTGGCCTCTGGCGTCACACGTCCTGAGGCACCGGTTTGGCCATGGCGGTGCCACGCCGCCCCATTTGCTTGACGTCATACATGGCCTGGTCTGCGGCTTTGAGCATGCCGTCCAGGTCCTGGCCGTGTAACGGGCAGATGGAAATGCCTACGCTGCACGAGACCGACAACACCCCCGCCGCTGTCACGATCGGTTTTTCGATGGCGGCGAGCACATGGATAGCCGTGTCCTCGGCACTGTCCGTCTCCAACAGGTGAGGCATCAACACCACAAACTCGTCGCCACCGTAACGGGCCACCGTGTCACGGGTGCCCGTGGCCTCCAGCATGCGGGCGGCGATCACCTGCAGCACCTGATCACCAACGGCATGCCCGTGCTGGTCGTTGATCCGCTTGAAGTGATCCAGGTCGATCAGCAGCACGGCGAACTGTGTTTGGCGACGGCGCCATTCTTCCAGCGCCTGGTCAAATTGATCCACCAGCAGAAAACGGTTGGGCAGTTGCGTCAGCACGTCATGAGTGGCCAGGTACGCTGCGCGCTGGTGCTCGGCGTCAGCGGTTGAAATCGCCGCGAAATGCCGCACCAGTGCCGCAGGCACGGCAATCAATGCGGCCAGCAGCAGCGTGAGGACGATCAGGGTTTCGGTGCTGAGGAGGTCGGCAAAACGCAGTTGCCGCTCGAATTCCAATGTGATGGGCTGCGACGTACTTTTGGCCTCGACCCGCTCGGCCCACAGCGGCAGCAGCCGGTGATCCAGCCAGCCCGCGAGGTCTGCCTGCTGGAACGCTATCCGGCTTTCGGCGTCCATGCCGGTCTTCATCATCGCGCTGACACTCACAAGGGGCTGTTCGGACAACCGCGGGATGACGTCCACAAACGCATCGGTCTTGATCAGCAGCAGCGCAACCATGGTGCTGCCGAAAAAGTTCGGCAGTGCAGGATTTCCGCTCCCGGCCGCCCGCCTGACGGACTGCATGAGAATGTAGGCGCGCCCCCCTTCGTACATCTCGAACACCGGCGAGGCGATGGGTCGGGTGTTGTTCACCGTGCGGGCAAGGGTGTGCGACAGATAAGGCACCGTTTCCAGCCGCACGCCATAAATAGCGCTGGACTGGGGATAGACCGGGTACATGAACATGATCGGCCAGGTTTCCGTCAGAAACGTCTGCAGGTCAGGCGACGAAACGTCCATGCCCGGAAACGGCTTGAGATGAAACTCCGGTTGCCAGGTCCTGCGCAACACGGACGCTACTTCCTCTTCGTCCGCAATGCTGACCGCCCGTGCCACTTCAATCATATAAATGTGCGGGTAGGCCGACATCACCACAGCGGCGTAACGGGAGGTCGACTGGGTGTCGCTTCGGTCAACCGCCTGGAGAAACGCCGAAAAGCCCGCCAGCACGGCATCGTTGGTGTCCAGGAAGTTGCCCACTTGCGAGGCGACCGTCTGCGCATACTCCGAAAATTGAGCCCGCCGGCGCTGGGTCTCGGAACGCAGCAGCAATCCCGCCGACAGCGCGACCAGGCCGACGGCGAAAATCATGAACACTACGATGGACCGGCGGCGAGTCGTCAACATTGAGGGAGTTTCCAGCGGCTGCGCCGGACTTGACGTGTCAGCGATCAGCGAAGCTAGCAAAAGGCCACGCCAACGTCCACTTCAACCCTTTGATGCGACGCAAACGCTGAACCTACCCGGCCCCGCCCCCGTCAGATAAGAAGCGGGATGAAAGGAATCCCGATCACCTTCTCAGCCTCGACCTTTGATGTGACAGAGGCCGGGTATCAGGGGCATTTATGGACAATCCAAAGAACATCATCGTCATCGGCGGCGCCATGGGCAGTATGGAGGCACTACGTTCGATATTCGCCGGCCTGGCCGCCGGGCTGCCTGCCGCCATCCTCGTGGTGGTGCACGGCTCGCCGGACCGCACGCTGGACCTGCCAACGGTGCTGGGCCGCTACACCCACTGGCCGGTGGCCTACGCCGAAGAAGGCTGCACCATCAAAGCGGGGCACATCTACATTGCGCCGCAGGCCAGCCACCTGGAAATCGAGACACCGGGTGTCATTCGCCTGAGCACCAAGCCGACGCCCTACCCGGTCCACCAGGAAGTCGACACCCTCTTCGCAAGCGCCGCAGCGGCGTACGGCGACAAAGTGATCAGCATCATCCTGTCGGGCAGTGGAGAGGACGGCACCCAAGGCGCCATTGCCATCACCGAGGCGGGCGGGTGGAACATCATTCAGGAAATCTCCGAAGCCGCGAAGCCGGGCATGCCTGAGAACGCGCTGCGCTTTGACGACCCGGATGAGCAGGTCCCGGCCTCGCGAATCAGCGCTCAGCTGCAGGAGGCAGTGGCGACCCGGCTCGCGCCTGTCCCGCTACAAAAGCAGTAGCAACGAGGCCCCATAGACCACGGCGCCGACCAGAAACGTCGCGAATGTGAAACCCAGCACGCGCTGGACACCGACGCCGGCCATGGCCACCACGGGCGCGGCCCAGAAAGGTTGGAGCATGTTGGACACTTGCTCGCCCATGGCCACCGCCATCGTGGTGCCGGGCAGGGACGCATGCAGCGTTACCGCAGCCGGAATCACGAAAGGCCCCTGCACCGCCCAATGCCCGCCGCCGCTGGGAATCAGAAACGTCACCACCAGCGAGCAGATGTAGCTCCAGAACGGCAGCGTGTGTTCGTTGGAGATCGCCACGAACGAGTTGGCGATCACGCCAGGCAGACCGGTGGCTTCCATGATGCCCATCAGCCCGCCGTACAGCGGGTACTGCAGCATCATTGAGCCACTTTGCCTAGCCGCATTCTTCACCGCATTGGCGTACGCCAGCGGGTAACGGTGCAGCAGGATGCCGGCGGTAAACATCACGAAAATCACCGCGTTCACACCCGTGAACGGCAGTTGCCCGAAGTAGGCGAAGACCATCACGGCCACCCCGCCGCCGCCCATCAGTACGCTGCCGAGCCATGAATATTCCAGGCGCTGGGCAAACGTCCACGGCCCTTCAGGCTTGCGCTCGGGTACGGGGTCCGGGTGTTGGGTGATGTCCAGTGCGATGACGTCATCGCCGCGCGGGCGCAGCACCGCCAGCACGAAGGGGATGACCAGCAGCATCACCAGATTGGGCACCAGGTTGAAGGGCGCGAACACCATGTCGCTCAGGCCCAGCACCTGCCCGGTCACTTTCTCCACTACGTTCATCGGGCTGCCCGCGGTGGACTGCGCCAGCACAATGGAACTCGACAAACCACCGGCCCACACCACCCAGCCGGAAAACCCTGCCGCCACAATCCACGCAAAATCCACGTGCATGCGTTTGGCGATTTCCCGCGCCAGCAGCGCACTCATCACCAGGCCAAAGCCCCAGTTGAAAAACGAAGTCACCGCGACGCTGACAAAGATCAGCGCGCCGGCCTGGGCCGGGGTCCGCGCCAGGCTGATCAACCGGGTGAAGAAACGTTGCACGATGGGTGCGTGGGCCAGCGCATGGCCCAAAACCAAGACCAGGGTGATCTGCAGGGCAAACGTGAAAATGTTGAAAAAGCCTTTGTACCAGCCGGACAGGATGGTGGTGGCCGACGCCTGCGGCCCCCAGATCAGCGCGCCGAGGGCAATCACAAAGGTCAGGAACACCGCCAGCACGAAGGGATCGGGGATGGTGCGTTCAAACACCCGGATCGTGTTGTCCGTAAGCCGCGTGCGCAGGCTGCGGGGTCTGCTCAGGGGAAGGGTCATGGGCGGGATCTCCGCGCAAGGCGGGGCAAGCCCGGGTTTTGCTCCAGGTCGATTGGCATGAGATGAATCCTATTGTGATTGTTATGGACAACTATGCAGGGGCGCCCCAGGCGCCGGGTGTACAACCATGATCGGCTTACAGCAGCGCTCCACAGTCGCGCAGACCGCTGATTTGCTCGTCGGTGAAACCGTGTGCGCGCAGGACCTGATCGGAATCCTGGCCGAACGCCGGTGCGGCGAACGGCTGAGGGCCTGGCGTGCGGCCATAGCGAATCGGCCGGGTGAAACCACGGTAATGGCCCACCACCGGATGCTGATAGTCGGCGATCAAGTCTTCGGCCTGGCTTTGCGGATGATCGAACATGTCTTCGATTCGCCGCGCCGCCGCACACGGCACGGCGTCGCCGAATTCGACTTCCCACTCCAGCGCGGTCCGCGCCTGCAACGCCGCATGCAGCTGCGGCACGATGACCGCGTGGTGTTCGGCGCGCCTGCGCACGCTGTCGTAGCGCGCGTCGAGCAGGTTCAGCAGCCCGGTCTTCTCGCACAGCGCCTGCCAGAAATGCGGGGTGTTGGCCGACAGATACAAATGCCCTTCCCGGGTCGGATGAATCCCGGTGATCCCGCCGGAGCGCATGTCACGGTCCATCTGCGCGGGCTCGCCTTCGGCCCAGATCAGCCTGGCCGATTGCATGGTCAAGGCGCTGCGCAACAACGACACGCCGACGTACTGGCCTTCGCCGGTCTTTTCACGCTCGAACAGCGCCGAGGACACACCGCCCGCCACCAGGGCGGCCGCGTAATAGTCCACCACCGAACCGTACAGCACTTCCGGCGGCCCATCGGGTTTGCTCTGCGCCGCGCACATCCCGGTCATGGTTTGCAGCACCTGGTCGTAACCGGCCTTGTCTTTCAACGGACCGCTTTCGCCGTACCCGGTCACCGCGCAGTAGATCAGACGCGGATTGAGCGCCTTGAGCTGCTCGTAGCCGATGCCCAGCCGATCCGGCACGCTGGGGCGAAAGTTATGCACCAGCACATCGGCGTCGCGCACCAGCGCATGGAGGGTCTGCAGCCCTTCAGGCCGCTTGAGGTCGAGCACCACCCCCAGTTTGCTGCGGTTGACGCCGAGAAATGCGCGGCTCTCGCTGGCCAGGGTCGAGGGGTATTTGCGCAGATTGTCGCCGGTGGGCGGTTCGATCTTGATCACGTCGGCGCCCTGGTCGGCCAGCAGTGAACAGCCATAGGGGCCCGCGATGTAGGCGCTCAGGTCCAGCACCTTGACGCCGCTCAACGGACCTATCGGTCCCGGGCGTTCAAGGCGTGAAGAGGGGGTGAGGCGCTCGCTCATGATCAGTCTCCGCAGTGCTTTTTATTCGTACGGCGCCCCCGCACTCGCGACCTTGAACCTCAGGCCTCGACAACGGCAGGGACACAGCGATGAAACAAAGTCTGAGCGCTGGGACACAAGATTAAAAATAGTTTTCAGTGGCTTCAGAGTGAAATAAAACTGGATTATTCCTGGGTATGACTCTCCTCGTACAGCACGTCGCAAAACGCGCTGATCAGCTTGACCTTGGCCGAGTTGCGCTTCCAGAGCAGGCCAATCGGTCGTTGCAGACCGGCACCGGGGAGCGGCAGTTGCGCCAGCGCGTCGAGGTTGGCGTGCAACGGCTGCCAGCGCGGCACCAGCGATACCCCCAGCCCGCCACCGACCATGGCAGCGATGGCGTCCAGCGCGTCGATCTCGAAACGCTCTTTGGGCGAAATGCCTGATTCCAGTAGGTAACGGTCGGCCAGCAGTCCGCCCCAAGAGCGGCGGTGATAGCGGATAAAGGGCTCGGCGCCCAGCACGTGGTGCGCCTCGCGGCCGGCCAGCGCCGCCGGTGCCAGCACGATGAAAGGCTCATCGCGCAGCGGTCGCCAGGTGAATTCCTTGGGCAGCTCGAACGCAGGCCGCACCATCAGGCCGACGTCGATGTCACCGGCCACGACCTTGCGATACAGCTCGGTGGAGACCGCAGGCTCAAGGTGGGTGTGCAGATGCTTGTGGCGTTCGATGAGTGTGGCCAGCACCCGGGGCACCAGATACGCCAGCGCCGTGGAAATGCAGCCGATGCGCAGATCGCCGGCAATGACGTCCAGCGCCGCGATGGCGCTCAGGTCCCGGGTTCGACGAACCAGCTCACCGGCGGGCTCGATCAGCGCCAGACCTGCGGCGGTGGCCTGCATGTTGCGCCCGGCCCGGGTCAGCAGCGTCGCGCCGATTTCGTGCTCCAGCGCCTTGATCCGCTGCGCCACGGCGGTCGGGGTGAGATTGAGCGCGCGCGCTGCGGCGGCCGTGGACCCCAGACGGGCGACCTGAAGAAAACTTTCGAGGTATCGGGTATCCATAGTGAATATTTTTTGGACTCTAATTCAAGTAATACTCACTTTAGTTATCTTCCTGCGCTTTGCAATATAAGACCGCCCCGCCTGCCCAGGCGCGGCCTATAAGAACAACACCGAGGACCGTCAATGCGCAGCAAACTCTTCGTGCCCGGGTCGCGCCCCGAACTTTTCGCCAAGGCCTTGGCCTCCCAGGCAGACGCGGTCAGCTTCGACCTGGAAGACGCCGTCGACCCCAGCGCCAAAGACAGCGCGCGCCAGCAACTGTCCGACTTTCTTCGCACCCTTGAGCCCACCGGCAAAACCGTGGTGGTTCGGGTCAATGATCAGTTCTCGCCCTACTATGAAAATGACCTCACCACCCTGGTGAGCGCGTCCGTGCAGGTGATCAACCTGCCGAAAGTGGAATCCGCCGCGCAGATCAACGCCCTCGCCCGCCGTCTGGACGAACTGGAAGCCGAACGCGGCATCAGCGTGCCGATTGCGATTCTGGCCACCATCGAATCCCCCAAAGGCCTGCGCCATGCGGCCGCCATTGCAGCGGCCAGTCCCAGGGTCTGCGGCTTGCAATTGGGTCTGGCCGACTTGCTCGAACCGTTGGGCATTGACCGCAAGGACCCGTGGACGCTGCATCAGATCCGCCTGACCCTGCGCCTGGCGGCGGGCGAAGCCGGTGTAGCGACTTACGACTCGGCCTTCGCCCGGGTCAACGATCCCGACGGTTTCGCCGCTGAAGCCAAGACGGCCAGGCAGCTGGGGTACGTCGGCAAGTCCTGTATTCATCCTTCGCAGATCGAGCTGGCCAATCAGGCGTTTGTCCCCGACGCCGATCAGATCGCTCATGCCCTGCGGGTCGTGGAGGCAGCCGCCAAGGCCGAAGCGGCGGGCATCGGCGCTTATATGGTCGATGGCCAGATGGTGGACGGACCGTTCGTGCGCAGTGCTCAAACCCTCCTGACCCAGGCACGCGATGCCGGGCTGGTGAGCTAGCCCCACCCCTCAGGCAGATCCAAGCAAGACCCGAACGTGGCCATTCGATGCCGCGTCGACAACAACAATAAAGAGGTGGCTATGCACAACGCCGAACCACTCGCCACGCCCTCCCCCCGTTCGCCGGCCAGCACTGCGGCGTTCTGGATGCAGGTGCGGGTCGGGTTCATTCCCCTGATCATTTACATCCCGCTGTCCCTGTTGATCATGGGTCTGATCCTCACCGGCGAGCTTAAATCCGACCTGCCGATCATGATTGCGGTGATCGGCATGGGCGGTGCGACCTGTGCCGAGATCGGCAAACGCATCCCGCTGCTCGGCAAGATGGGCGGCGCGGCGATTGTCTCCGCCTTCCTGCCGTCCTACCTGGTCAGCCTCGGCTGGGTCCACGCCGACCTGATCAAGCCGGTGACTGACTTCACCAAAGCCAGCAACTTCATTTACCTGTTCGTCTCGGCCGTGGTGGTCGGGAGTATCTTCACCATGGACCGCGAGCTGATCATCAAAGGCTTCGCCAAGATTTTCCTGCCGCTGGTGGTGGGCTCGGTGCTGGCCCTGGCAGCCGGTACGGCGGTGGGCGTGGCCTGTGGCATGCCGCTGCGCCAGGTGCTGTTTTTCGTGATCATTCCGGTAATGGGCGGGGGGCTTGGCGAAGGCGCCATTCCGCTGTCCGTCGGCTACGGGGAAGTCATGGGGGTCGACTCCGGACGCATCCTGGCGCAGCTGCTGCCGGTGATTCTGCTGGGCAACCTGTGCGCCATCATGATGTGCGGAGTGCTCGACCTGATCGGCAAACGTTATCCCCACCTGACGGGCAACGGTCGCCTGCAGCTTGGGGAAACACCTGCCGAGGCATTGCCGGTCATCGCCCCGACCGGCCAGGACAGCGGCGAGCTGGTCAACGATGTCATCGCCGCCGGCATGTGCGCCATTGCGCTGTACCTGGCCGGGGTGATGATGCACGCCCTGTTCGGCTTGCCGGGCCCGGTGTGCATGCTGTTTCTCGCGGTGTTGCTCAAGCTGCTCAAAGCGATACCGGCACGCCTGGAAAGCGGCGCCCGCACGCTGTTCAAGTTTTTCACCACCTGCGTCACCTACCCGCTGCTGTTCGCCAACTCCATCGCCGTAACCCACTGGAGCGAGTTGAGCTCGGCATTCCACGTGGGTAATTTGCTGACCATTGTCACCACCATCAGCGTACTGGTCCTGACCGGCTGCGTGATGGCGCGCAAGCTGGGCATGTACCCGATTGAAGTCGGCATCGTTAACAGTTGCCACAGCGGTCTGGGCGGCACCGGCGACATCGCGATCCTGACAGCGGCCAATCGCATGCAACTGCTGCCCTTCGCGCAGATTTCCACCCGCATCGGTGGCGCGATCACCGTGATGCTGGCCTTGCTGCTGTTTTCGCAACTGCCGCCCGCCTGATTCAGGAGCCTGCCCATGAATGCTTCACCCGTGCCTCATTCAACCGGTGTCGAGCGTCCGCAGCCCGTGTTGCCGACCAACGCCTGCGATGCCCACCTGCACATCCTCGATCCGCGTTTCCCACCCGCCATTGCCGGTACGCCAACACCGGCCGGAATGACCTGGGCTGATTACGGACTGCTGCAACAACGTCTGGGCTGCCGCCGCGCGGTCATCGTGCAGGCCAAGCACTATGGCTTCGACAATGCCTGCCTGCTGGACGCCATCGCGCGCAGCCAAGGCCAGGCGCGGGGGATTGCCGTGGTCGCGCCCGACATCAGCGACGCTGAATTGGCGCGCCTGGATCAGGGCGGCGTTCGCGGGCTGCGCTTCAGCCTGTGGAACAGCGGCAATGCCGTGGCGAGCTGGGACACCCTGGCGCCATTGGCTGCACGGATCGCGGAGCTGGGCTGGCATGTCCAGCTGCACGCGGCGGCCGATCAACTGGTGGCGCATGAACGGCTGATCGCCAGCCTGCCGACGCCGCTGGTGATCGATCACATGGGCCGTCTGCCGCCGCAGGCAGGTCTGGCCCATCCTGCTACGCAGTTGATGCAGCGCTGGCTGGACGGCGGCAACACCTGGATCAAACTGTCCGGCGCGTACCTGAACAGCGACAGCGGCGCGCCCGCCTACGCACCGACCCTGGAAACCGCGCGACAGCTGGTGCAATGGGCGCCGACCCGCCTGTTCTGGGGCAGCGACTGGCCGCACATCACCGAGCAACACAAGCCTGACGATGCGCAACTGGCCAATCTGCTGGGTGACTGGGCCGTTGAGCACCGGCAGACCCTTCTGGTGGACAACCCTGCCCTGTTCTACGGCTTCACCGACTGACCCTGGCTGGCCGACAGATTCGTTCCTGAAAACAATAAAAACCGTTGGAGTGCTCATGCCCTACCTGATCGATAGACGCCGCCTGCTCGGTGCAATGACCTGCCTGGCGCTGATGCCGGTTGTTTCCTTCGCGGCGGATAAAACCGCTTCGCAAGACGCTGCGCCTGGTGCCCCGACCATCGCCCAACAGCTGGCGGATTACGTGGCGGCGATGCAGTACAACAATCTGCCCGCCGATATCGTCGAGCGTGTGAAAGCGCACTTCATCGATGCGATAGGGTGCGCCATTGCGGCGTTGAATCAGCCACAGGTGCAGAAAGTCCGCGAGGTCGCGCTGGCCACACCGGACGGCGTGTCGACGCTGATCGGCAGCACGCGCAAAACCAGCATGGACCTGGCGTCCTTTGCCAATGGCGCGGCGGTGCGCTATTTCGACCTGAACGATTCCTACGCGGGGAAAGAGGTCGGGCACCCCAGCGACAACATCACGCCGTGCCTGGCCGTGGCCGAAGCGCAGAATAGCTCCGGTCAGGCGTTGATCCTGGCCATTGCGCTGGCCTATGAAATCGACTGCCGCTTGCTGGACACGGTACAGATCAGCGCCCGTGGCTGGGATCATCCCAACTTCAGCCTGCCGTCCGCCGCACTGGCCAGCGGCAAGCTGATGAAGCTGTCCAGCCAACAGCTGACTGAAGCCATCAACCTGTCATTGGCCGGGCACCTGGCGATGAATCAGACCCGCCTGCAGGTGCTGTCGAACTGGAAAGGCCTGGCGGACGCCGAAGCCGGACGCAATGCCATCTTTGCCGCGCAACTGGCCCGCGCCGGCCTGACGGGGCCTGCGCCCGCGTTCGAGGGTAACGCCGGGTTCTTCAAGCAGGTGTCCGGGCCGTTCACCCTGGACACCGAGCAATTCGGCGGCCGGTCCGGCACGTTCAGGATCGCCGACTGCCAGATCAAACCCTACCCCGCCCAGGCGCTGTTGCAAACGGCGATTGCCGCCGCGACGAAGGTCGGCCAGGCCATCCCGGACATGGACAAGGTCACGTCCATCGTCATCGCCACCTCCCATGTCGGTCACCAGTACTCCGCCGAATCGCCGGAAAAATTCGCCCCCAAGACCCGGGAAACCGCCGACCACAGCCTGCCGTACATCGTCGTGCGGGCGATGCTCGACCATGAGATCAAGGATTCCAGTTATTCGGATGACGCCCTGAACGACCCGCGCCTGGTGGCATTATTGAAGAAGCTGACGGTGGAAGAAGACGAGACCCTGACCAAGATGTCCCCGCAACGGCTGCCGACCCGGGTCACCGTGACGCTGGACGACGGTCGCGTCATCACCGAGCAGGTCGATGACCTCCCAGGCTTCGGCGGCAAGCCACTGGAACGTCAGGGCACAGAAGAAAAATTCCTGCGCTCGGTCAAGGGAATCTGGTCCGAGAAACAGTCCCGGGCGTTCTTTCAACTGGCGTGGGACCTTGACCAGCAGCGGGACTTGAAGGCGCTGTTCAAGCATATGGTGACGGTGGGGTGAGCTCGATGAGCCGGGAATTCAGACATCCCCTACCGGCAGGCACAAAAAAAGGGCCCAGATTGCTCTGAGCCCTTGATTCACTGATTTGGCGGGGAACTAGGGATTCGAACCCTAGAAACGCTATTAACGTTCGCCGGTTTTCAAGACCGGTGCATTCAACCACTCTGCCAATTCCCCGATGCTTTCGAACGGTGGAAGTATGGCCTAGCCATATCCCCCCTTTCGTTGCGGGCGCCATAATACCCGAATGAAACACGCTGTCAAACTCTCCGGCTACCCCACGTCAATCGCTCTGTTATGATCTTTGCAACTTCACATTTCAACCATCAGGAGTAGCGCCATGCGCGAACAGGATTACGCAGTCAACAACCGCGTGCAGGTCGAGCAGCTAGAGGTTAGCCGCGTCCTGCGCAACACTTACGGCCTTCTGGCCCTCACCCTGGTCTTCAGCGGTGTCATGGCCTTCGTCGCTCAGCAGATGAATGTCCGCTACCCAAACGTCTTCGTGGTGCTGATCGGCTTCTACGGTCTGTTCTTCCTTACCAACAAACTTCGTGATTCGGCCTGGGGCATCGTGTCGACCTTCGCCCTGACCGGTTTCATGGGCTTCATCCTCGGCCCGATCCTGAACCGCTACCTGGGTATGCAGGGCGGTGCTGAAGTGGTCAGTTCGGCGTTCGCCATGACCGCGCTGGTGTTCGGCGGCCTGTCGGCTTACGTGCTTATCACCCGCAAGGACATGAGCTTCCTTGGCGGTTTCATCACCGCAGGTTTCTTCGTGTTGATGGGCGCAGTGCTGGTCAGCCTGTTCTTCCAGATCAGCGGCCTGCAACTGGCGATCAGCGCAGGTTTTGTCCTGTTCTCGTCGGCAGCGATCCTGTTCCAGACCAGCGCGATCATCCAGGGCGGCGAACGTAACTACATCATGGCGACGATCAGCCTGTATGTGTCGATCTACAACCTGTTCATCAGCCTGTTGCAGATCTTCGGCATCATGAGCCGCGACGACTGATCACCGACCGCGTATCAACAAAAAGCCCGCTTCGGCGGGCTTTTTGCTGTCTCGGGTTCATGAATTCTTTATCATTGCGTGCATTCTCCTCTCCAGCCCGCTGACCGAGCCGCCCATGAAGTTCGCCATCGCCCTTTATTCCGCCGCCCACGCGCCCTCCTCGCGCCGCGCGCTGCTGTTCGCCCAGGCTGTGCTGGCGGGCGGACATGAGATCGTGCGCTTGTTCTTCTATCAGGATGGCGTCTACAGCGCGTCGGCCAACGTCGTTGCACCACAGGACGAACAGGATATTGCCGCTCAGTGGCGCAGCTTCGTGACTGAACATGCGCTGGATGGCGTGGTGTGCATCGCCGCCGCTTTGCGCCGAGGCGTTCTCAATGAGGAGGAGGCCGATCGTTACGCCCGCCCGGCCGCCAATCTGTCCGCGCCGTGGGAGTTGTCCGGGCTTGGCCAGCTGCACGATGCGGTGCAATCGGCCGATCGACTGATCTGCTTCGGAGGGCCCTGACATGGCGAAATCACTGCTGATCATTAGCCGGCAGGCGCCCTGGTCCGGCCTGAGCGCTCGCGAGGCGCTGGACATCGCGCTGGCGGGCGGCGCCTATGATTTGCCGGTCGGGATGTTGTTTCTCGATGACGGCGTGTTTCAGCTCTCATCTGGTCACGACGCCAGTCAGTTGCAGCAGAAAGACCTGGTTGCCAACCTCAAGGCCTTGGCGATGTTCGGCGTTGAGGATATTTACGCCTGCGGCACCAGCCTGTGGGACCGGGGCATCTTCCCGGACAAACTGAATATCGAATCGCTGACGTTGGTGGATGACCAGAAAATGGGCGCACTCATTGACCGCTATGACCAGGTGATCACACTCTGATGTCGACCTTACACGTGCTGTCGCACTCGCCCTTTGCCGATACTCGCCTGACCAGCTGCCTGCGCCTGCTCGGACCGAACGACGCCGTCCTGCTGTGCGGCGATGCGACCTATGCCCTTGCGGAATCCAGCATTCCACGCAAAGCACTCGAATCACGGGTCCCCGACCTGAACCTGTTCGTGCTGGATGAAGACATCAAGGCACGCAGTGTCTTCGTCCCTCGCTGGGCGAAGTGCGTCGACTACCGTGCTTTCGTCGAGCTTTCAATCCAGTACGACCGGGTCAACACCTGGCTATGAAACAGCTCATCGTCGAAGGCCGCACGCTCTCGCTGGACAAGGACGGCTACCTTGAGGACCTGAACGCCTGGTCTCCCGAGGTCGCCGAGTCGCTGGCCCTGGAAGAAGACATCGTCCTGACCCCTGACCACTGGGAAATCCTCACGCTGCTACGTGAGTTTTACCAGGAATTCCAGCTGTCCCCGGCCACTCGCCCACTGGTCAAGTACACCGCACTCAAGCTCGGCACCGAGAAAGGCAACAGCCTGCACCTCAATCGCCTGTTCAACGGCACTCCCGCCAAACTTGCCGCCAAGCTGGCGGGCCTGCCCAAGCCGACCAATTGCCTATGAACATCCCGACTGCACTCGTCATCCAGACGCCTACCGAACATCCATTTGCCCCATTCGTGCGCATCCTCGGCAAGGGCAAGCGCGGCGCCCGCAACATGACCCGCGAAGAAGCCCGGGAAGCCATGGGCATGGTCCTCGATGAAAAAGTCGAAGACACGCAACTGGGTGCGTTTTTGATGCTGTTGCGTCATAAAGAGGAAAGCGCCGAAGAGTTGGCCGGCTTCACCGAAGCGGTGCGCGAGCGCCTGGACGCCCCGCCGCTGGCCGTGGACATCGACTGGCCGACCTACGCCGGCAAGAAACGCCACCTGCCCTGGTACTTGCTGGCGGCCAAGTGTCTGTCGCAAAACGGTGTGCGCGTGTTGATGCATGGCGGCGGCGCGCATACCGCCGGGCGGCTGTACAGCGAACAACTGCTTGACCTGCTGGGCATCCCGCTGTGCCGCAACTGGCAGGCGGTGGGCGAAGCGCTGGAGCAACGCAACCTGGCGTTCATCCCGCTGATCGATTGGGCGCCGCAGTTGCAACGCATGATTGACCTGCGCAACACCCTGGGGCTGCGCTCGCCGATCCATTCGCTGGCGCGGATTCTCAATCCGTTGGGCGCGCGCTGTGGCTTGCAGAGTATTTTTCACCCGGGTTATCAAGCCGTGCACCGAGACGCCAGTTCGCTGTTGGGCGACCACGCGATTGTGGTCAAGGGCGATGGCGGCGAAGTCGAAATCAATCCGGACACGATCAGCCATCTCTACGGAACCACAGCGGGGCAACCGTGGGATGAGGAATGGCCGGCGCTGTCGGATCGACGCCACGTGAAACCGGCAATGCTGGACCCTGCGCAGCTCGTGGCGTTATGGAAAGGCGAAGTGCAGGACAGTTATCCGCAATTGGCGCTGATTGCGACCATGGCACTGGCGTTGCGCGGCCTGGGGTTGACCCGGGAGCAGGCGTTCGCCCAAGCCGACGTGTTCTGGGCCAACCGGGATAGATCGATCTAGCCGATCATTGCACCCCACCCTTTGCGCTATTTCCTCGAACGAATCTGCTTAGACTGTTCTCCAAGGTACGCACGTACATAACATTTGGAGACTGAGATGGGCCTGCTCGTCGAAGGGCGCTGGCAAGACCAGTGGTACGAAAGCAGCAAAGATGGGGCGTTTCAGCGTGAACAGGCGCAACGCCGAAACTGGGTCACGGCCGATGGCACACCCGGACCGTCAGGCGAAGGCGGCTTCAAGGCCGAAGCCGGCCGCTACCACCTGTACGTCTCGCTGGCCTGTCCGTGGGCCCACCGCACGCTCATCTATCGCAAGCTCAAGGGCCTGGAAGGCTTGATCGACGTCTCGGTGGTCAGCTGGCTGATGCGCGAAAACGGCTGGACCTTCGACACCGAAAAAGGCTCCAGCGGCGATGCCCTCGACGGTCATGAGTTTTTCTATCAGCGCTATCTGGCCGACACCCCGGATTACACCGGGCGCGTCACCGTGCCGTTGCTCTGGGACAAAAAGCTGCAGCGCATCGTCAGCAATGAGTCCGCCGAAATCATCCGCATGTTCAACTCGGCGTTCGACGACCTGACCGGCAATCGTCTGGACCTGTACCCGGACGCCTTGCAGTCGTCCATCAATGAGCTGAACGACCGCATCTACCCGGCGGTGAACAACGGCGTTTATCGCGCAGGCTTCGCCACGTCCCAAGGGGCTTACGAGCAAGCGTACGATGAGGTGTTTGCCGAACTGGATGCGCTTGAAACGCTGCTGGGCGAAAAGCGCTACCTGACCGGTGAGCACCTGACCGAAGCCGACATTCGGCTATTCACCACCATCGTGCGGTTCGATGCGGTTTATCACGGTCACTTCAAATGCAACCTGCGCCGGATCGTGGATTACCCGAACCTGAGCAACTGGCTGCGTGAGCTGTACCAGTGGCCGGGTGTGGCGCAGACCGTGGATTTCTACCACATCAAGCATCACTACTACGCCAGCCACAGCACTATCAACCCCACCGGTATCGTGCCGAAGGGGCCGGAGCAGGATCTGAACGCGGGTCATGATCGTGAGCGGTTGAGTGGTCGGGGCGTTTGGACACGCGAGACCTGATTGACGCAGTCCCCTGTAGGAGCTGACGAGCCCGTGCGAGGCTGCGATGACGGTTTTTTTGACACACCGCGATCGCAGCCTCGCTCGGGCTCGTCAGCTCCTACAAAAACGTGCGCCATCAGTCAGAGCGGTGATTGGGCAGTCAAACGCTCGCCTGAGCCCCTTCGAACCACGCCAGTTTGTCGCGCAGTTGCACCACTTCCCCGACGATCACCAGCGTCGGCGCGTGCACTTCATGCTCCGCCACCAGCTGCGGGAGGTTGGCCAGCGTGCCAGTGAATACCCGCTGATTCACCGTGGTGCCCTGCTGGATCAACGCCGCCGGCGTGTCCGCCGAGCGGCCATGCTTGATCAGTTCGTCACAGATGATCGGCAAGCCAATCAAGCCCATGTAGAACACCAGCGTCTGGCCGGGCGAGACCAGGTCATTCCATGGCAAGTCAGTGGTGTTGTTTTTCAAATGACCGGTGACAAAGCGCACGGATTGCGCGTGGTCGCGGTGGGTCAGCGGGATGCCCGCATACGCCGCACAACCGCTGGCGGCGGTGATGCCCGGCACCACTTGAAACGGGATGCCGTGGGCCGCCAGTTCTTCGATCTCTTCGCCGCCGCGCCCGAAAATGAACGGATCACCGCCCTTCAGGCGCAGTACGCGCTTGCCCTGCTTGGCCAGCGTCACCAATTGCTGGTTGATCTGGTCTTGAGGCAAGGCGTGGTCGGCGCGCTGCTTGCCGACGTACACACGGTCCGCATCGCGGCGGCACAGTTCCAGAATCGCCGGCGCCACCAGTCGGTCGTACAGCACCACGTCGGCCTGCTGCATCAGGCGCAGCGCCTTGAACGTCAACAGGTCAGGATCGCCCGGCCCCGCGCCCACCAAGTAGACTTCGCCGGCAGCACTGGGTGCATCGCCGTCGATCTTGGCCTGCAACAGACGCTGAGCTTCGGCGCCCTGCCCGGCCAGTTGCCGATCCGCAATCGGTCCCTGAAACACCTCTTCCCAGAACGCCCGGCGCTGCTGGACATTGGGGAACAGGTTCTTGACCTGGTGCCGAAAGCGCGCAGCCAAGCCGGCCAGATGGCCGTAGGTCGGGGGAATCCAGGTTTCGATCTTGGCGCGAATCAATCGCGCCAGCACCGGGGCGTCGCCGCCGCTGGAGACCGCAATCACCAGCGGCGAACGGTCAACGATGGCGGGAAAGATGACGCTGCATAACGCCGGCGCATCCACCACATTGACCGGCATGCCCCGCAGGCGAGCGTCATGGGAGACCTGAGCGTTGAGGGTTTCGTTGTCGGTCGCCGCGATGACCAGCACGCAACCGTCAAGATCCGGTTCAAGGTAACCGCGCAACCGCTGCTCGCCGGCGCTGCTGGCAATCAGCTCGCCCAGCTCCGCACCAATCTCGGGTGCAACGACCCTCAGCACCGCACCGGCATCTGCGATCAGGCGAGATTTGCGCAAGGCAATCTCGCCGCCGCCCACGACCAGCACATGCCGGCCCCGCAGGTTATGGAACAGCGGCAGAAATTCCATTTAGCCGATGACCTCGATACCGCCCATCCAGGGCTTGAGCACCTCGGGCACGCGGATCGAACCGTCAGCCTGCTGGTAGTTTTCCAGCACCGCGACCAACGTGCGGCCCACCGCCAGACCGGAGCCGTTCAAGGTGTGCACCAGCTCAGGCTTGCCGGTTTCGGGGTTGCGCCAGCGGGCCTGCATGCGGCGCGCCTGGAAATCACCGCAGTTGGAGCACGACGAAATCTCGCGGTACTTGTCCTGGCTCGGAATCCAGACTTCCAGGTCATAGGTTTTCACGGCACTGAAACCCATGTCGCCGGTGCACAGCGCCAGCACGCGATACGGCAATTCCAGCAGCTGCAGGACGCGCTCGGCATTGCCGGTGAGCCCTTCCAGCGCTTGCATGGACGTGTCCGGTGCGACGATCTGCACCATCTCGACCTTGTCGAACTGGTGCTGACGGATCATGCCGCGGGTGTCACGGCCCGACGCCCCCGCCTCGCTGCGGAAACACGGGGTGTGCGCAACGAACTTCATCGGCAGCAGCTTGGCGTCGAGGATTTCCCCGGCAACGATGTTGGTCAACGACACTTCGGCGGTGGGGATCAGGTACAGATCCGCCTCACCTTCGCGGGAGATCTTGAACAGGTCCTCCTCGAATTTCGGCAACTGGCCGGTGCCTTGCAACGCTGGCGCCTGCACCAGATACGGGGTGTAAGCCTCCTCGTAGCCGTGCTCGTTGATGTGCAGCGTGATCATGAACTGCGCCAGCGCGCGGTGCAGACGGGCAATTGGGCCGCGCAGCAAGGCGAACCGGGCGCCGGACAGCTTGGCGGCGGTTTCAAAATCCAGCCAGCCGTATTTTTCGCCCAGCGCGACATGGTCCTTGACCGCGAAGTCGAAGGTTGCAGGCGTGCCCCAAGTGCGGACTTCGACGTTTTCCTCTTCGTCAGCGCCAACGGGCACCGATTCGTGGGGCAGGTTCGGCATGCTCAGCAGCATGGCGTCGAGTTCGGACTGAATGGCGTCCAGCTCTTTCTTGCCGGTGCCCAGCTCTTCGGCCATGCGGTCGATGTCGGCCATCAGCGGTGCGATGTCTTCGCCGCGCTGCTTGGCCTGACCGATGGATTTGGAACGCGCGTTACGCTCGGCCTGAAGCTGCTCAGTGCGGGTCTGCACCGTCTTGCGCTGGGTTTCCAGCGCTTCGATGCGGGCCACGTCCAGTGTGAAACCCCGGGAAGCCAGGCGATCCGCTACGTCCTGAAGCTGGGTACGTAACAGTTTGGAATCGAGCATATCGTTCTCTCGTATTAAAGAATTCGGGTCAAAGACAGGCCAGCCCATGTCGCGAGCAGCCCGCCGAGTACGCTGATCAGGGCGTAGCCAATGGCCAACGGCGCCTGACCGCTTTCCAGCAGACGAATGGTGTCCAGTGAAAAGGACGAAAAGGTCGTCAGGCCGCCGAGAAAGCCCACCATCAAGCCGGCGCGTATCTCGATCGGCACTTCCGGGCGGATCAGAAACAACCCGTACAGCACGCCAATCAGCAGGCAGCCGACGATATTAACGGCCAGCGTCGCCGTGTAGAAGTAGCGCGGCCAGTTGGCGGCCACCAGATTACCGGTGGCGAAGCGCAATAATGTACCAGCCACGCCCCCGACGGACACAGCAACAATCAATGGGATCACTACTTTCTCCGCTTGCGAGGGCTTGCGCTGTCGAGCGCGGCCAGATGCTTGAGCTTTTCGCCGATTTTCAATTCCAGGCCACGGGGCACCGGCTGGTAGTACTGACGCGGTTCCAGCTCGTCCGGGAAATAGTCTTCGCCGGCGGCGTAAGCGTCAGGTTCGTCATGGGCATAGCGGTATTCTTCGCCATAACCCAGCTGTTTCATGAGTTTGGTCGGCGCGTTGCGCAAGTGCAGCGGGACTTCCAGCGAGCCGTGCTCGGTGGCTTCGCGCATGGCCATCTTGAAACCCATGTACACCGCGTTACTTTTCGGCGCACAGGCCAGATAGACAATCGCCTGGGCCACTGCCAGCTCCCCTTCCGGACTGCCGAGCCGCTCCTGGACATCCCACGCCGACATGCACAGCGGCAGCGCGCGCGGGTCGGCATTGCCGATGTCTTCGCTGGCCATGCGCACGACGCGACGGGCCAGGTACAGCGGGTCGCAGCCGCCATCGATCATCCGCGCGAACCAGTACAGCGCGGCATCGGGATTGGAGCCACGTATCGATTTGTGCAGCGCGGAAATCTGATCGTAGAACGCCTCGCCGCCCTTATCGAAGCGACGACGGCTGTCACCCAGCAGGCTCTGCAGTAACTCAACATCGATTTCGCTGTTGTCTTCGGCCAGATCAGAGGCGTTTTCCAGGAGGTTGAGCAAGCGTCGCCCGTCACCGTCGGCGGCCGCCAGCAAAATCTTGAAGCCTTCATCGCCCAGGCTCAGGTGACGATTGCCCAGGCCGCGTTCCTCGGTCAGCGCTCGATCCACCAGCTTGCGCAGGGCCACTTCGTCCAGGCTCTTGAGCACATAGACACGGGCACGGGACAGCAGCGCGTTATTGAGTTCGAACGAGGGGTTTTCGGTGGTGGCGCCGATGAAGATCAGCGTGCCGTCTTCCACATACGGCAGGAACGCATCCTGCTGCGACTTGTTGAAGCGGTGCACTTCATCGACGAACAGGATGGTGCGGCGTCCATATTGCCCCGCCTGCTGCTTGGCAGTTTCGACGGCCTGGCGGATTTCCTTGACCCCCGCCAGCACGGCGGACACGGTTTCGAAGTGAGCATCCGAGACCTTGGCCAGCAGGCGCGCCAGGGTGGTCTTGCCCACGCCCGGCGGCCCCCAGAAAATCATCGAATGCAGCACACCCTGCTCCAGCGCCTCGCGCAGAGGTTTGCCGTGGGCGAGCAAGTGCTGCTGACCGACGTACTCATCCAGATTGGTCGCACGCAGGCGTGCGGCCAAGGGTTGAGCGATCGGTTCACTGCTGAACAGGTCCATTGATGAACGTCGCGCCTCTTATTCCTGAATGACGTCAGCGCCCTTCGGGATCTGGAACTGGAATTTGCTGGCCGGGACAGGCTCGTTGGCCTTGACGCCGGTGAACAGAATATTGGTGCGCTGGCCGACGCTGTCAATCAACTGCATGTCGTTGATCAGGCCGTTGCGGAACGACAGGCGCAGGCTGTCGAACAGCGTGTCCTTGGACTTGGGCTTAAGCACGAAATCGATCACGCCACCGGCTTCCTTGGCGGTGATGTCGAAGCTTTCGTTGATCTTCGACACGTCACCGGACAACAGCAGCGCAGGGGTCTGGGTCAGGCGCTGGTCCAGGGTCTTGATGGTGACCTGTTCCAGGTCAGGGTCCCACAGCGAGACTTTCTTGCCGTCGGACACCATCAGTTGTTCCTGGGGCGCATCGGTGTGCCAGTTGAACAGGCCGGGGCGCTGCAAGGTCATTTCGCCCGAGGTCTCCTGCAACTGCGTGCCGCCGCCGTCCAGGGTCAGCTGGGAAAAGCGCCCGGTCAGGGTCTTGGACGTCTCGAGCAACTGGGTCAGGCGCGCCACGTCCTTGCTGTCGGCGTGGGCCGAAACAGCGGAAAAAGCCAGTGCAGATACCAACAACATGCGGATCAGGCGCATGGGAGTCCTCTTTGAATGCGGTTATGGCTGACGGCGCGTCGGGCGCCGTCAGGTCAAGCGTGACGCGGGCTGGACATCAGTCACGCATCGGGGCCGGCGCAATCACTTCGCGCGAGCCATTGGTGTTCATCGATGTCACCACGCCCGCCATTTCCATGGTTTCAATCATGCGGGCGGCGCGGTTGTAGCCAATCTTGAGTTTGCGCTGTACGGCGGAAATCGAGGCGCGGCGGCTTTCGAGGACGAATTTGACCGCTTCGTCATACAGCGCATCGCTCTCGCTGTCCTCGCCGTCGCCACTGCCACCGCCGCCCTCGAAGCCACTGCCCGGCTCTTCGACGCCGGCCAGAATGTCTTCGTTGTAATCGGGCGTACCGCGCAGTTTCCAGGCTTCCACCACACGGTGAACTTCTTCGTCGGAAACGAACGCACCGTGCACACGGATCGGCAGGCTGGTACCGGGGGGCATGTACAGCATGTCACCGTGACCCAGCAGTTGCTCGGCGCCACCCTGATCGATGATGGTCCGGGAATCGATTTTGCTCGACACCTGGAACGCCATGCGGGTCGGAATGTTGGCCTTGATCAGGCCGGTGATCACGTCGACCGACGGACGCTGGGTCGCGAGGATCAGGTGAATACCGGCCGCCCGGGCCTTCTGGGCGATACGGGCGATCAGCTCTTCGACCTTCTTGCCGACGATCATCATCATGTCGGCGAACTCGTCGACCACCACCACGATAGTCGGCAGCTTGACCAGCAGTGGCGCTTCGTCGTGGATGCTTTCGCGCTTGTACAGTGGATCCACCAGCGGCTCGCCGGCGTCCTGAGCGTCCTTGACCTTCTGGTTGAAGCCCGACAGGTTGCGCACGCCCATCTTCGCCATGAGCTTGTAACGACGCTCCATCTCGGCCACGGACCAGCGCAGGGCGTTGGCGGCGTCCTTCATGTCGGTGACCACCGGACACAGCAAGTGCGGAATGCCTTCGTAGATCGACAGCTCGAGCATTTTCGGGTCGATCATGATCAGCTTGGCGTCTTCAGGGCCGGACTTGAACAGGATCGACAGAATCATCGCGTTCACGCCCACCGACTTACCGGAACCGGTGGTACCGGCCACCAACAAGTGCGGCATCTTCGCCAGGTCGGTGATGACCGGCTTGCCGCCGATGTCGTGGCCCAGCGCCAGGGTGACGGGGGATTTGGCGTCGTCATACTCTGACGTCGACAGCACTTCAGAGAAGCGCACGATCTGCCGGTCTTCGTTCGGGATCTCGATACCGACCGTGGTCTTGCCCGGAATAACTTCCACCACCCGCACGCTGGTCACGGCGAGGGAACGCGCCAGATCCTTGGCCAGGTTGGAAATACGACTGACCTTCACCCCGGCCGCCGGCTGAATTTCGTAACGGGTGATCACCGGGCCCGGGTGGATCGAGTCCACAGAGACCTCGACACCGAACTCCTTGAGCTTGATCTCGAGCAAATGGCCCACTGCCGCCAGGGATTCAGGCGAGTAGTTGAGCTGTTTCTTTTCAGCGGGGTCAAGGATCGAGATCGGCGGCAAGGTGCCTTCCACGGCGCTGTCGACGAACAGCGGCGCCTGTTTTTCCTTCTGCACGCGCTTGCTTGGCTCCGGGGCTTTGGCCGGTGCCGGGGCGATGACGGCGGGAACGTGCTTTGCACGCTCGGTCATGTGTTGGGTCAAGGCCTGCTCACGCTCGATCAGACGTTCCTTGGCTTTGGCTTGCTCGCGCCGATCCGGCGCAATCGGGGCCACCACTTCATCGACCCGCGCGTCGACTTCACGCAGCTGCGCCACCATCTGCCTGCGCTCGGTGCGCGCGCTCCACCAACGGTTCATCGCGCCCTGGAACAGTTCGAACAAATCGAGAGTGATCTTGCCGGTGGTGTCCATGACCTTGAACCACGACAGGTCGGTGAACACGGTCAGACCAAACAGGAACAAGGCGATGAACAGCAGCGTGCTGCCCTGGATATTCAGCGCGCGCTTGGCCAGATCGCCCAGCACTTCGCCCAGTACCCCACCCGCGGAACCCGGCAGGCCCGAGGCCGAATGAAAATGGATATGGGCCAGGGCCGCGCCCGACAGAATCAGGAACACCAGGCCGATGGTGCGCCAGGAAAACAGCCACCCGCTCCACTGCCACGGCTCATGCCGCTGACGGAACACCTGATACGCCTTGACGGCCAGCAACAGCGGGAAGATGTAAGCGAAGTAGCCGAGCACCATGAACAGGATGTCAGCCGAAAACGCGCCGGCGCGACCGGCTGCGTTTTGTACTTGAAGGGAACTGCTGGTATGGCTCCAACCCGGATCGGCCTGGTCGTAGGTCACCAGGGCCATCATCAGGTACAGGCACAGGGCGCCGAAAGCGATCAGCGCACCTTCCTTGAGCCGGTAGTGCAAATGCTGCCGCCAAAGCGGAACGGGACTGGGTGCTGCGATGGATTTCTTCAAAACGCTTCAATTCCTGCGCGCAAGCGCGAACATCTGATGATTGACTATGAACGGCTACATTGACGAAATAACGCTGACCGATCAGGGCCAGCTGCGAAAGCACAACAATGTTGTACCCACGCTCGACAGTTGACTTGAAATGAGGTTAAACAACGTCGCACATTGTACGGATTTGCACGCCGCATGCCACGTTAGTCTCGCTTGCACTCTGCCGATGTTCAAGCGTAGACGAGCGCGTCCAATTTGAGCATGCATTCTCTTTGCTGACAAAGGCTTATGACGCGTACCTGCCGCAGCGGTACAACTGCCCGGCGCCCGCGCACCCTGACACAGGCCGCAAGCCTCGAAAAAACCAAAGTGCCACTGTTTTGCGTAACGAACAATCGCGTGTGACCGCGTTTAAGACACGGAGTTGCAAACCGCCCACACCGCCCTCCCCTCTCGCGAAGTCTGGATGCCATGCTGACCTGGTTACAACGCAACACGCTTGATTTCCCACCGCTGCACAAGGCCATGCGCGAGCCGAACGGACTGCTGGCTGCCGGGGGCGACCTGTCGGCGGATCGGCTGATTCAGGCCTACCGCCATGGCTGCTTTCCGTGGTTTCAGGAAGGCCAGCCGATCCTCTGGTGGTCGCCGGATCCGCGCACCGTCCTGCTGCCCGATGAGCTGCACCTTTCCAAAAGCCTGGGCAAACTCCTTCGCCAACAGCGCTACCGAGTGACCTTCGATCAGGATTTCGCCACCGTGATCGAGGCCTGCGCTGCCCCGCGCAGCTACGCCGAGGGCACCTGGATCACCGACTCGATGCAAGCCGCCTATGTGCAGTTGCATCAACGCGGCCTGGCCCACAGCGTTGAAGTGTGGGACGGCGATAAATTGGTCGGCGGGCTGTATGGGCTGGCCATGGGGCAGCTGTTTTTCGGTGAATCGATGTTCAGCCGTGCCGATAATGCGTCGAAGGTGGGTTTCGTGACCCTGGTCGAGCACCTCAAGGCCTGGGGCTTTGTGCTTATCGACTGCCAGATGCCGACCCAGCATTTGCACAGCCTGGGCGCGCGCTCGATTACGCGATCACTGTTCGCCGATTACCTGCAACGGCACCTTGACCAGACCAACGGCGCCGACTGGCTACCTAGGCGAGTTTGACTCCCCTGACATACACTCTTACTAAAGTTTTTCTCGAGGGTTGACCATGACAGAGCTGGCGCGGCTTAAGTTCTATGCCACTCAACCCCATTCCTGCAGCTATTTGCCTGAGGAGCAAGCGACGACGCTGTTTCTCGACCCCAGCCAGCCAATGGATGTGCAGGTGTATGCCGACCTGTCGGACATGGGTTTTCGACGCAGTGGCGACCACTTGTATCGCCCGCACTGCCAAAATTGCAGTGCCTGCGTGCCGGCTCGCATTCCTGTCGGCCTGTTCGAGCCCGATCGTCAGCAAAAACGCATTTTCAAGCGCAATGCGGACCTCACGGTGACCGGGACCAAACCGCACTTCAGCGAAGAATACTTCGACCTGTACAAGCGCTACATCGAACAACGCCATGCTGATGGCGACATGTTTCCCCCCAGTCGGGATCAATTTTCGACCTTTCTGGTGCGTGACTTGCCCTTCTCCCGCTTTTACGAATTTCGAGCCGATGGAAGGCTGCTCGCGGTCGCGGTAACTGACCTGTTACCCAACGGTCTTTCGGCGGTTTATACCTTCTATGAACCGGCCGAAGAGCGCCGCAGTCTGGGGCGCTACGCGATTCTGTGGCAGATCGCCGAAGCCACACGACTTGAGCTGCATGCGGTGTACCTGGGCTACTGGATAAAAAACTGCAAAAAGATGAATTACAAGACGCAATATCGGCCCATTGAGCTGCTAACTAACCAAAGATGGGTCACTCTTTACTGAAGCCCTTGGCTTAAACCTCAGTTTTCGGGCACAATGCAGCCCGCTTTTGCCTGGCTGCCAGTTGCACCGGGCCATTCATTGGATACCGAGGGCTTTACTGCATGTCGAAAGAAGACAGCTTCGAAATGGAAGGCACTGTCGTCGACACCCTGCCCAACACCATGTTTCGTGTGGAGTTGGAAAATGGGCACGTCGTAACCGCGCATATATCCGGCAAGATGCGCAAGAACTACATTCGTATTCTTACCGGTGACAAGGTGCGTGTTGAGCTGACGCCCTACGACTTGAGCAAAGGGCGCATCACATACCGCGCCCGATAAGCAGGTCTTAACAAAAACGCCCGGCATCTGCCGGGCGTTTTTGTGTGCGTGTGATTTGTAGGCCATCTGTTGGAGCGAGGCTTGCCCGCGAAGCTAACGGCACAGCGCTTCAGATAAACCGAGGTGTCAACTTCGCGGGCAAGCCTCGCTCCAACAGGATCAGCGTTTGCTGCACGACTGCTCGACGACAGGAAATCCCCTGCAGGAGTAGGTAAGCAAAAAGGCGCCAATCGGCGCCTTTTTGCTGTGTTGCGGTAAAGCGTCAGGCCAGCTCGGCCGTGGTCTCGAAGTCGAACGTGATTTCCCCGTCCTTCAGATCGATGTGCACGACACCGCCATGTTCGGCCAACTCGCCAAACAGGATCTCTTCGGCCAACGGACGCTTGATCTTGTCCTGGATCAAACGTGCCATTGGACGAGCACCCATTTGCGCATCGTAGCCACCTTCAGCCAGCCAACCCCGCGCGGCATCAGTCACCTCAAGCAGCACACGCTTGTCTTCCAGTTGCGCCTGAAGCTCGGTGAGGAACTTGTCCACCACGCTTTTGATGACCTCATGGCTGAGGCGACCAAACTGGATAATGGTGTCCAGACGGTTACGGAATTCCGGCGTGAAGGCCTTCTTGATCACTTCCATCGCGTCGGAGGAGTGATCCTGATGCGTGAAGCCGATAGAGGCTCGCGCAGCGGTTTCAGCACCGGCGTTGGTGGTCATGATCACGATGACATTGCGGAAATCCGCCTTGCGCCCGTTGTTGTCGGTCAAGGTGCCGTGGTCCATGACCTGCAGCAGCAGGTTGAAGACCTCGGGGTGCGCTTTTTCGATCTCATCGAGCAACAGCACGCAGTGCGGTTGCTTGGTGATGGCTTCGGTCAACAGACCGCCCTGATCGAACCCGACGTAGCCCGGTGGCGCACCGATCAGACGCGATACGGTGTGGCGTTCCATGTACTCGGACATGTCGAAACGCAGCAGCTCGATGCCCAACGCCTTCGCCAACTGGCGAGCCGCTTCGGTCTTGCCGACACCGGTAGGCCCGGCGAACAGGAACGAACCGACCGGCTTGTCCGGCGATTTGAGGCCGGCGCGAGACAGCTTGATCGCGGTCGACAGTGAGTCGATCGCGGCGTCCTGACCGAACACCGTGAGCTTGAGGTCACGCTCCAGGTTACGCAGCAGCTCCTTGTCGGAACTGTTGACGTGCTTTGGCGGAATACGCGCGATCTTGGCGACGATGTCTTCAACCTGCGGCACTTCGATGCGCTTGACGCGCTTCTCCAGGGGCTGCAGACGTTGATAGGCGCCGGCTTCATCGATCACGTCGATGGCCTTGTCCGGCATGTGCCGGTCGTTGATGTAGCGCGAGGCCAGTTCAGCCGCCGCACGCAACGCTTCGTCGCTGTACTCGATGTTGTGGTGCTGCTCGAAACGCCCTTTCAGGCCGCGCAGGATACCAATGGTGTCTTCGACGGACGGCTCGGTCACATCCACTTTCTGGAAGCGACGGGCCAGAGCACGGTCTTTTTCGAAGATCCCGCGAAATTCCTGATACGTGGTCGAGCCAATGCAACGGATGTCGCCGGAAGACAACAACGGCTTGAGCAAATTGGAGGCATCCATGACACCCCCCGACGCCGCGCCCGCACCGATGATGGTGTGAATTTCATCGATGAACAAAATGGCGTGGGGACGTTTTTTCAGCTCACCGAGCAGCGCCTTGAAGCGCTTCTCGAAATCGCCGCGGTATTTGGTGCCTGCCAGCAACGCGCCGAGGTCAAGCGAGTACACCACGCTGTTCATCAGCAGGTCAGGCACCTGGTTGTCGACGATGCGCTTGGCCAGGCCTTCGGCGATGGCGGTCTTCCCGACACCGGCTTCGCCCACCAGCAGCGGGTTGTTCTTGCGGCGACGCGCGAGGATCTGAGCGACACGCTCGACTTCAAGCTCGCGGCCCACCAACGGGTCGATGCGGCCTTGACGGGCCAGTTCATTCAGGTTGCTTGCATAGGCATCCAGAGGATTGCCTGAAGAAGAAGACTCACCGCCCTCGTCGTCCTGCATATCTTGCTCACCTTCAGAATGATCGCCGTGGCCCGGCACTTTGGAGATGCCATGAGCGATGTAGTTGACGACATCGATCCGGGCAACGCTCTGCTGTTTGAGCAGAAACACGGCCTGGCTTTCCTGTTCACTGAAAATTGCGACAAGCACATTGGCGCCGGTGACTTCACGCTTACCGGAGCTTTGGACATGGAAGACGGCGCGCTGCAGGACGCGCTGGAACCCGAGGGTTGGCTGGGTTTCACGATCCTCGTCATGCACGGGGATCAGCGGTGTGGTGGAGTCGATGAACTCCTGCAGATCATGCTTGAGTTTGTCGAGGTTTGCGCCGCAGGCACGCAGTACGGTGGCTGCAGCTTCGTTGTCCAATAGAGCCAGCAGGAGGTGTTCCACGGTCATGAATTCATGACGTTTGGAACGAGCCTCCTTGAAAGCCAAATTGAGGGTGACTTCGAGCTCACGGTTTAACATAGCTTCACCTCATACCCAAGTGTCCGGCGTTAACCGTCCTTCTCGATCTCACAGAGTAGCGGATGCTGGCTTTCCCTGGCGTATTGGTTTACCTGCGTTGCCTTGGTCTCGGCGATGTCGCGGGTAAACAATCCACATACTGCCCGTCCCTCTGTATGGACGGCCAGCATGACCTTGGTCGCCAGCTCACGATTCAGGTTGAAAAAGACCTCGAGGACTTCAACAACGAAATCCATCGGCGTGTAATCGTCGTTGAACAAAACCACCTTGTACATCGGTGGCACCTGCAATATCGGCTTGGCATCCTGGAGCGCGATGCCTGCCGCTTCGTCCTCGTGGGATTGCGGATCATCCTGATTGAATGTTAGTCGAATCTTGCGGATAGCATGCATGGAAAGAAGGGTTCGTTAGTGGCGAATTGAAATAACGCGTCGCAGTCCGACCGGTTTTCAAATGGACCGCCGCGTGACCTTGACTATCGGCTAAAGGGTGTTACAAACAATAGAACCCACAGTGGGTAAAAAGGGTCCGCGCAGTCAACCAAAATTTTTTAGGTCCGGCGGATAGGTGGATGATACTCCCAACGGAGTCCTTTGCAGAGGGATGTGACTATGGCAAGCGGTAAAGTCAAATGGTTCAACAATGCCAAGGGTTATGGGTTCATCGTCGAGGATGGAAAGACAGAGGATCTGTTTGCTCACTACTCGGCCATCAAGATGGACGGTTACAAGACACTGAAGGCCGGCCAGCCGGTCAAGTTTGAAATAATCCAGGGACCCAAGGGGTTGCATGCGGTGGAAATCGCGTCCGCAACCGAAACGGTCACCCCAGCAGTGAACCAAGAGCCACACGTGCACCACGAGCAACACAACGTTCACGCCTGAGCCGGACCGTTCAAGCGCGAGACCTGAGAGGCCGGCCAGTTCACACCTCGGACTGACCGGCTTTTTTTGGCCTGTGAAACGCCTCACCGGTGCAGCGGCACGCAGGCGGTTTTGAATTTTGACCGGGCGCCGTGCTCCTTTAGTCGAAAACTGAATGGCGTTGATCCGGCCAACAGTACTGCAACGCTACTGCGACACCTTGCCGCAGGGCACGTAGCACGCGGCTTGAGGGATTTCGGCGACTTTTTTCAGACCATGCCCGCGGTTCAAAATCGACCGGCACGACTGCATGGCAGTCACACGGGCCTCGTAACAA
Source organism: Xanthomonas sp. WHRI 1810A (assembly GCF_040202885.1). Classification (NCBI taxonomy): domain Bacteria; kingdom Pseudomonadati; phylum Pseudomonadota; class Gammaproteobacteria; order Lysobacterales; family Lysobacteraceae; genus Xanthomonas; species Xanthomonas sp. WHRI 1810A. The sequence continues at coordinate 30,989 of NZ_JBEGED010000025.1, read as the reverse complement.
TGCTTCGGACCGGTGGTATACTGCCGCCGGTGACCATTGGGTCATTGAGGGCTTAGCTGTCTGAAACGGCACCTCCAGCCCTCGATCGGAACCGCTGGACGCTCGACTGTGTAACCCTATCGCGCGACGAAATTCTCGACTTTCGGCTCATCGATATCTTGGGCGAAAGTGCCTACCCTGCGCATCTCGAAATTTTGTGTACGCTCAGCAAAGAAGAGAGTTATCCCGAAATGCCCAACCGTTCGAAGATCATCTATACCTTCACCGACGAAGCGCCTGCCCTCGCCACCTACTCACTCCTTCCTATCATCGAAGCCTTCACCTCCTCTGCTGATATCTCCGTCGAAACCCGCGACATCTCCCTGGCTGCCCGTATTCTGGCCAGCTTCCCGGAGCGCCTGGGTGACAAGAAAGTGTCCGACGACCTGGCAGAGCTTGGCGCGCTGGCGACCACGCCGGAAGCCAACATCATCAAATTGCCGAACATCAGTGCCTCGGTTCCGCAATTGAAGGCGGCTATAAAGGAGCTGCAGGACAAGGGCTACGACGTCCCCGATTACCCGGACGAAGAGATCACCGACGCCGACAAGGCGGCCCGGGCTGGCTACGACAAAGTGAAAGGCAGTGCCGTGAACCCGGTACTGCGCGAAGGTAACTCTGATCGTCGCGCGCCGCTTTCGGTCAAGAACTACGCGCGCAAGCACCCGCACAAAATGGGCGCCTGGAGTGCAGATTCCAAATCCCACGTTTCGCACATGGACAACGGCGACTTCTACGGCAGCGAAAAATCCTCGCTGATCGCAGCCGATGGCGCCGTGAAGATCGAACTGGTCGGCAGCAACGGCACCACCACCGTCCTCAAGGACAAGACCTCGGTCCTGGCCGGTGAAGTGATCGACTGCGCCACCCTCAGCAAAAAAGCCCTGCGCGCGTTCATCGCCGAAGAAATCGAAGACGCCAAGAAGCTGGGCGTGCTGTTCTCCGTGCACTTGAAAGCCACCATGATGAAGGTGTCCGACCCGATCATGTTTGGCGAGATCGTCGCCGAGTACTATCAGGACGCGCTGAACAAGCACGCTGATGCACTGAAAGACATCGGCTTCAACCTGAACAACGGCATCGGCGACCTGTACTCGCGTATCAAGTCGTTGCCCGCCGACAAGCAGGCCGAGATCGAAGCGGACATCAAAGCCGTCTACGCCACCCGCCCGCCTCTGGCGATGGTCAACTCGGACAAGGGCATCACTAACCTGCACGTACCGAGCGACGTGATCGTCGACGCCTCGATGCCGGCAATGATTCGTGACTCCGGCAAGATGTGGAACACCGAAGGCGTCCTGCAGGACACCAAGGCCGTGATTCCGGATCGTTGCTACGCGACCATCTATCAGGCGGTCATCGAAGACTGCAAAAAGCATGGCGCCTTCGACCCGACCACCATGGGCAGCGTGCCGAACGTCGGCCTGATGGCGCAGAAAGCCGAAGAGTACGGCTCGCACAACAAAACGTTCCAGATCGACACCGACGGTGTTGTCCGCGTCACGGACGACAAAGGCGTTGTGGTGATGGAACAGCCGGTGGAAGCCGGTGACATCTGGCGCATGTGCCAGACCAAGGACGCGCCGATCCAGGATTGGGTCAAACTCGCGGTCAACCGTGCGCGCGCCAGCAACACCCCGGCCATTTTCTGGCTGGACCCGGTGCGTGCCCATGACGCAGTGATGATCAGCAAGGTCGAAAAATACCTGAAGGATCACGACACCACGGGCCTGGACATCACCATCCAGTCGCCGGTTGACGCGATGAAAGTGTCCCTGGAGCGCATTCGTGCGGGCAAGGACACCATCTCAGTGACCGGTAACGTGCTGCGCGACTACCTGACTGACCTGTTCCCCATCATGGAACTGGGCACCAGCGCCAAGATGCTGTCGATCGTTCCGCTGATGAATGGCGGCGGTCTGTTTGAAACCGGCGCTGGCGGTTCGGCACCCAAGCACGTTCAGCAGCTGGTTGAAGAAAACTTCCTGCGCTGGGATTCGCTCGGTGAGTTCCTGGCACTGGCGGCGTCCCTGGAACACCTGGGCACGACCTACAACAACCCGAAAGCGCTGGTGCTCGCGACTGCCCTGGACAAGGCCACCGGCCAGTTCCTGGATAATAACAAGTCGCCATCGCGCAAAGTCGGCGGCATCGACAACCGTGGCAGCCACTTTTACCTGGCCACTTACTGGGCACAGGCGCTGGCTGAGCAGACTGAAGATACCGCGCTGCAAGCACAGTTCACTGAGCTGGCAAAAACCCTGGCCGACAACGAAGCGACCATCGTCGCCGAATTGAACGCCGTACAGGGCAAGCCACTGGATATCGGCGGTTACTACTTCGCCACTCCGGAACTGGCGAGCAAGGCCATGCGCCCAAGCAAAACCCTGAACGAGGCGATCGACGCGCTCAAGTAAGGTCTGCCTGGAACGCAACGAAAAACCCCGGCCCAGTGCCGGGGTTTTTTATGTTGTAGCGAGGCTTGCTCGCGAAGGCCGCGATGAGATGGCGAGCCTAATCGACCGCGTTGTCAGCTTCGCGGGCAAGCCTCGCTCCAACTCATTGCTCGCTCACTATTCTGGAGATCGCCCATGGATTTCAAACCCCACATCACCGTCGCGACCATCGTCGAAGACAACGGTCGGTTCCTGTTCGTCGAAGAACAGAAAAACGGCAAGCTGGTGCTTAATCAGCCCGCCGGTCACCTGGACCCCGATGAAACCCTCGGGGAAGCGGCGATCCGCGAAACCCTGGAAGAAACCGGCTGGGACGTCGAACTGACCGGTGTCGTCGGCATTTACCTGTACACCGCACCCAGCAATGGCGTGACGTACCAGCGGGTCTGCTTTGTCGCCAACGCATTGCGTCACCACCCGGAACGGGCACTGGACACCGGGATTGTCGGCGCGCCGTGGATGACCCGCGATGAACTGGCCAGCCAACCCGAGCGCTGGCGCAGCGAGCTGGTACTGCGCTGCATCGACGAATACCTCGCAGGCCCCATCCATCCCCTGTCGGTGATACGTGACTGAAGAGCTTTTTCGCCTTGGCGCCGACTCCCTGCTAGAATCGCGTCCTTTTCCAAGCCACCCAATGAACCCCTATGTCTGATCCAGCCTTTTCCACTACAGAAAAGAAGCGCGTCATTGTCGGCATGTCCGGCGGCGTGGATTCTTCGGTTTCCGCCCTCCTGCTCATGGAGCAGGGTTATGAGGTGGAAGGCCTGTTCATGAAGAACTGGGAAGAAGACGACGGAACCGACTACTGCACCGCCATGGACGACCTGGCCGACGCCCAGGCCGTGTGTGACCGCATCGGCATCAAGCTGCACACGGTCAACTTTGCCTCCGAGTACTGGGACAACGTCTTCGAGCACTTCCTCGAAGAGTACAAGGCCGGCCGCACGCCCAACCCGGACATCCTCTGCAACCGGGAAATCAAGTTCAAAGCCTTCCTCGATTACGCGTTCATGCTCGGCGCCGACCTGATCGCTACCGGGCATTACGTGCGTCGCCGGGACATCGACGGCCGCACCGAACTGCTCAAGGGCCTGGACCCGAACAAGGACCAGAGCTACTTCCTGCACGCGGTCGGTGGCGAGCAGATCGCCAAGACGCTGTTTCCGGTGGGCGAGCTGGAAAAGCCGCAGGTGCGCGCCATTGCCGAGAAGTACGAGCTGGCCACCGCCAAGAAAAAAGACTCCACGGGCATCTGCTTCATCGGCGAACGGCGCTTCACTGACTTCCTCAAGCAATACCTGCCCGCGCAACCCGGTGAGATCAAGACCACCGAGGGCGAAGTCATCGGCCGCCACGCGGGGCTGATGTACCACACGATCGGCCAGCGTCAGGGCCTGGGGATCGGCGGCAAGAAGGATGCGAGCGAGGAGCCGTGGTACGTGCTGGTCAAGGACCTGGAGAAGAACGAGCTGATCGTCGGCCAGGGCAATGAACATCCCTGGCTGTTTTCCCGTGCCCTGCTTGCCTCGGAGATCTACTGGGTCAACGAGGTCGACCTGACCACCCCGCGCCAGCTGACCGCCAAGGTCCGTTACCGCCAGGGCGATCAGCACTGCACGCTGGAGCGCACCGCCACCGGCTACCGCGCCACGTTCGAAGAGCCGCAACGCGCCGTGACCCCGGGCCAGTCGGTCGTCTTCTACGACGGCGAAATCTGCCTGGGCGGCGGCGTCATTGAAACCGCCGAACCCTGGCACAGCAAGGATGGGCATTGATGAGTCCGCTTCAGGAGCAACTGGTGGCATTGGGCGGCGTGTTTCAAGCCGCCGTGTTAGTGGACCGCATTGCCAAGACCGGCCAGGCCGCCGAAGCCGCCGTCGGCTGTATGCTCGGCAGCCTGTTGGTGCTGGACCCCAAGGACACCCTCGACGTCTACGGGGGTGACGACCTGAACCTGCGCGAAGGCTACCGCGCGCTGGCCAGCGCCCTCGAACGCGACCCTGGCACCCTGCAACGCGAGCCGCTGCGCTACGCCCTGTCGATGCTGGGCCTGGAGCGTCAGCTGTCCAAGCGAGACGACATGCTGGAGGTCATCGGCAAACGCCTGCCGCAGATCAAATCCCAGGTCGAACACTTCGGCATCGTTCACGAAAACGTGATCGCCGCCAGCGGCGCGCTCTATCAGGACACCCTGAGCACCCTGCGCCAGCGCATTCAGGTGCACGGCGACATGCGCAACCTGCAACAACCGAACAACGCATCGAAAATCCGCGCCCTGTTGCTGGCCGGCATCCGCTCCGCTCGTCTTTGGCGACAAGTGGGCGGGCATCGCTGGCAGCTGGTCGTGAGTCGTCGCAAGTTATTGAAAGAACTGTACCCGTTGATGCACGGCTGATTTTTTTCACGCCTTCAACGAGCGCATTACCAAGCACCGCGCGTGCTGCGCCGACGAGTCCAGGTCGGCTCGGCGGATTTTTCATGTATGATACGCGCCCCATTTCGTGCCCGACTGTCCGAGAACACCCCATGCAGCTTTCTTCGCTCACTGCGGTTTCCCCTGTAGACGGCCGCTACGCCGGCAAAACCCAGGCCCTGCGCCCCATTTTCAGCGAATACGGTTTGATCCGTTTCCGCGCCCTGGTGGAAGTCCGCTGGCTTCAACGCCTGTCGGCTCACCCGCAAATCCCTGAAGTCCCGGCGTTCTCCGCCGAAGCCAATGCGATCCTCGATGCGCTGGCCACTGACTTCGCCCTCGAACACGCCGAACGCGTGAAAGAAATCGAGCGCACCACCAACCACGACGTGAAGGCGATCGAATACCTGCTCAAGGAGCAGGCGGCGAAACTGCCGGAGCTGGCCAAGGTCAGCGAGTTCATCCACTTCGCCTGCACCAGCGAGGACATCAACAACCTGTCCCACGCCCTGATGCTGCGCGAAGGCCGCGACACCGTTCTGCTGCCGCTGATGCGTCAGATCGCCGAATCCATCCGCGAACTGGCGATCCGGTTTGCCGAAGTCCCGATGCTGTCGCGCACCCACGGCCAGCCAGCCTCCCCCACCACCCTGGGCAAGGAACTGGCGAACGTCGTGTACCGTCTGGAGCGCCAGATCGCCCAGGTCGCTGCCGTGCCGCTGCTGGGCAAGATCAACGGCGCCGTCGGCAACTACAACGCGCACCTTTCGGCGTACCCGGATATCGACTGGGAAGCCAACGCCCGCGCCTTCATCGAAGACGAGCTAGGCCTGGGTTTCAACCCGTACACCACGCAGATCGAACCCCACGACTACATCGCCGAGCTGTTCGACGCCATCGCGCGCTACAACACGATCCTGATCGACTTCGACCGTGACATCTGGGGCTACATCTCCCTGGGTTACTTCAAGCAGCGCACCATTGCCGGCGAAATCGGTTCCTCGACCATGCCGCACAAGGTCAACCCGATCGACTTCGAGAACTCCGAAGGCAACCTGGGCATCGCCAACGCACTCTTCCAGCATCTGGCGAGCAAGCTGCCGATTTCCCGCTGGCAGCGCGACCTGACCGACTCCACCGTGCTGCGCAACCTGGGCGTGGGTTTCGCACACAGCGTGATTGCCTACGAAGCCAGCCTCAAGGGCATCAGCAAGCTGGAACTCAACGAGCAGAAGATCGCCGCTGACCTGGACGCCTGTTGGGAAGTCCTGGCGGAACCGATCCAGACCGTGATGCGCCGCTACGACATCGAGAACCCGTACGAAAAACTCAAAGAACTGACGCGCGGCAAGGGCATCGGCCCTGAGGCGCTGCAGACCTTCATTGACGGCCTGGACATGCCGGCTGCCGCCAAGGCCGAGCTGAAGAAGCTGACCCCGGCCAATTACATCGGCAGCGCCGTGGCACAGGCCAAGCGCATCTGACCGCACCGCCGACGCTCTGAACGCCCGGCTGAGCCGGGCGTTTTTATTTCGTTCGACACATCGCACTTTTTCAATAGGTTACACATGAATCCTGACATTCCTCTTCAGCTCCTTGGCGGCATCAGCGCGCGTGTTTTCCTGCGTGATTACTGGCAGAAAAAACCCTTGCTGATCCGACAGGCGATTCCGGATTTCCAGAACCCTCTGGACGCCGACGAGCTGGCAGGCCTGGCGCTGGAAGAAGAAGTCGAGTCGCGTCTGGTGATCGAAAACGGCGAGCGGCCATGGGAGCTGCGTCGCGGCCCCTTCGCCGAAGACGAATTCAGCAAGCTGCCGGAGCGCGAGTGGACCTTGCTGGTGCAGGCGGTCGACCAGTTCGTCCCGGAAGTCAGCGAACTGCTGGAGCATTTCCGCTTCCTGCCAAGCTGGCGCATCGACGACGTGATGATCAGCTTCGCCACGCCGGGCGGCAGCGTGGGCCCGCACTTCGATAACTACGACGTGTTCCTGCTGCAGGGCCAGGGCAAGCGTCACTGGCAGATCGGTCAGATGTGCGACGGCGAGACCCCGCTGCTCGAGCATGCCGACCTGCGCATTCTGTCTGATTTCCAGGCCACCGAAGAATGGACCCTGGAACCGGGTGACATGCTGTACCTGCCGCCGCGCCTGGCCCATTGCGGCGTTGCGGTTGACGACTGCATGACCTACTCGGTGGGCTTCCGTGCCCCGAGCGCCGCTGAAGTGCTGACCCACTTCACCGACTTTCTCAGCCAGTTCATTCCGGAGGAAGAGCGTTACACCGACGCCGACGCGCAACCGGTCAGCGACCCGCATCAGATTCAGCACGACGCCCTGGATCGCCTCAAAGCCCTGCTCGCCGAGCACATGGGTGACGAGCGCCTGCTGCTGACCTGGTTCGGCCAGTTCATGACCGAGCCGCGCTACCCGGAACTGGTGGTCGGGCCTGAACTTGAAGAAGCCGAGCTGCTCGACAGCCTGGAACAGGGCGCGGTGCTGATACGCAACCCGAGCGCACGTCTGGCGTGGTCGGAAGTGGACGACGACCTGCTGTTGTTCGCCAGCGGCCAGAGCCGTCTGCTGCCCGGCAGCCTGCGTGAGTTGCTCAAGCTGATCTGCGCCGCCGATGCATTGCACAGCGATAACCTCGGCCCGTGGTTGTCGGATGAAAACGGTCGCAATCTGATTTGCGAACTGGTCAAACAAGGAAGTCTGGGATTTGCCGATGAATAGCATCCGTGTACGCAAGGCCGACTGGCACAAGGACAACGCCGACATCCGGCGCATCCGCGAAGCCGTGTTCGTGGCCGAACAGTCGATTCCGCCTGAGCTGGAGTGGGACGCAGAAGACGCCAGCGCCCAGCATTTTCTGGCCACGGAAGGCGACTTCCCCATTGGCACCGCGCGGCTTTTGCCCGACGGGGAAATCGGTCGGCTGTCGGTGCTCAAGGACTGGCGCGGCCTTAATGTGGGTGATGCGCTGCTCAACGCGGTCATTGCCGAGGCCGAGCATCGCGCCCTGAGCCCGCAGAAACTCAGCGCGCAAGTGCAGGCCACCGCGTTTTACGAGCGCTTTGGCTTCACCGTGGTGAGCGCTGAATTCCTTGAAGCCGGTCTGGCCCACGTGGACATGCTGCGCCACTCGAAGTAAATCGAGCGGCCCGCCAAGCCCTAGACGTGACGCCCCGCGTTCCAGCTGACTATGCTGGGACTGTCGGGGCGTTCTGCCGTCTGCGATTCAACTTGGCTGTTTTGGCGCCGACATACTGTCAAACTCAGCGCTTTGTTGCGCCACGCGGAGATTACAGAAATGGTGTTACGTGCCCTGCTCGCTTCCTTGCTGTTGGCGTGCAGCCTTGCTGCCAGCGCCGCGACCGAGATCATTCCGCTCAATTACCGCACCAGCGATGAGTTGCTGCCCACGGTCAAATCCATGCTGGGCGCCGAAGGCAGCGTCAATGCCTACGGCAACAAGCTGATCATCAACGCCGAACCCGACAAGATCAGTGAAATCCGCGACCTGCTCGGCCAGCTGGATACCGCGCCCAAGCGCTTGCTGATCAGTGTCGACACCAGCGACAGCAGCAACCAGAGCAACTCGGGCTATTCGACCAATGGCACAGTGATCGCGCAGAACGGGCAGGTCAGTGGTCGCAGCCAGACGCGCATCATCAACTACGGCTCCACCAGCCGCGAGGGCGGCGTCCAGCAAGTGCAAGCCAACGAGGGCACGCCCGCGCTGATTCAGGTCGGGCAAAGCGTGCCGATCACCACCACGCAGTCGGACGGTTACGGCTACCCCCAGAGCAACACTGAATATCGCAACGTGACCCAGGGGTTTTACGTCACGGCCAGCGTCACCGGCGACATCGTGCACCTGAGCATCAGCACCAACCGAGACCGGATGAGCCAGGAACGCCCGGACGCCATCAAGGTGCAAAGCACCGACACTCAGGTCAGCGGCCGGCTGGGCGAATGGATCACCCTCGCCGGCACCAGCGACCAGTCCCGGGCGGATGAACAAGGGATCGTGCGCCGCTACTCCACCCAGGGACGGGACGACATGACCTTGCGGGTCAAGGTCGACAGTCTCGACTGAAACCCCCGTACCCGCACGCCCCCCCAACACCCATAGGCCCGAAAACTGACCAACGAGTCGTTTCCAGAAATATGTAGTGCTCCTAAAAAAGCACTACATAATGTTTGACGATGGCCAGATCGCGAGGCATGATTGGCTCGCTCCCGCTTATCAGAGGCTTGGTAAAAGCCTCCGGATCGCTGCTCAAACCCACCCAACTTGAGCCGGTTCGTGTCTGTATCGCCCAAAAGGCCGTTTGACGAGATCGCGACTGGAACGAAGTTGTCCCGAGGGACACAGCGCTCGGAACCCGTTTGTGAAACTGTTTGCGGCGTGCACTACACGGCCACCACACGCCATGGATGCACGCCTCGCAATAGCCCGGCTCCTCGTGTGTGCTTGCCCTTCACCTCTTCGTTCACCTGTCGTGTTTCGTTGAGTGCAGGCTTGATCGCCCTTTGGTCAGCGAGCAGCCCGGTGATGCGCCGTCCCGAACACGGGCGCTGTCACCCGGTGGAGCAAGGAGCTTTCCCGACAACAAGACCTATGCGACGAGGTTTACCCCATGGCACAGACACGCGAACAACACATTGCAGCCATCGAGAAAGACTGGGCCGAGAATCCACGCTGGAAAGGCGTGACTCGCACGTATTCGGCTGCTGACGTCGTCCGCCTGCGTGGTTCGGTTCAGCCTGAACACACCTTTGCAAAACTGGGCGCTGAAAAGCTCTGGAAGCTGGTCACCCAGGGCGCCAAACCGTCGTTCCGTCCGGACAAGGATTTCGTCAATTGCATGGGCGCCCTCACCGGCGGCCAGGCGGTGCAGCAAGTAAAAGCGGGCATTCAGGCAATTTACCTGTCTGGCTGGCAGGTGGCGGCGGACAACAACTCGGCAGAGTCGATGTACCCCGATCAGTCGCTGTACCCGGTGGACTCGGTGCCGACCGTGGTCAAGCGCATCAATAACGCGTTCCGCCGGGCGGACCAGATTCAGTGGAAAGCCGGCAAGAACCCGGGCGATGAAGGCTACATTGATTATTTCGCGCCGATCGTGGCCGACGCTGAAGCCGGGTTTGGCGGTGTGTTGAACGCCTACGAACTGATGAAAAGCATGATCGAAGCAGGTGCAGCGGGCGTGCACTTCGAAGATCAACTGGCCTCCGTCAAGAAATGCGGTCACATGGGTGGCAAGGTCTTGGTGCCTACGCAGGAAGCCGTGCAAAAACTGGTGGCTGCGCGTCTGGCGGCAGACGTGGCTGGCGTTCCCACGATCATCCTGGCCCGTACCGACGCTAACGCTGCGGACTTGCTGACCTCCGATTGCGACCCGTACGACCAACCGTTTGTGACAGGCACCCGCACCCCGGAAGGCTTTTACAAAGTGCGTGCCGGGCTTGATCAAGCCATCGCCCGCGGCCTGGCCTACGCGCCCTATGCCGATCTGATCTGGTGCGAAACCGCCAAGCCGGACCTGGACGAAGCGCGGCGCTTTGCCGAAGCGATCAAGAAGGAATACCCGGACCAGTTGCTGTCCTACAACTGCTCGCCCTCTTTCAACTGGAAAAAGAACCTGGACGACGCGACCATCGCCAAATTCCAGCGCGAACTGTCGGCCATGGGCTACAAGCATCAGTTCATTACCCTGGCCGGTATTCACAACATGTGGCACAGCATGTTCAACCTGGCGCACGACTACGCCCGCAACGACATGACCGCCTATGTGAAGCTGCAGGAGCAGGAGTTCGCTGACGCCGCAAAGGGCTACACCTTCGTGGCGCACCAGCAGGAAGTCGGCACCGGCTACTTCGACGACATGACCACCGTGATCCAAGGCGGCAAGTCCTCGGTCACCGCGCTCACCGGTTCTACCGAAGAGGAGCAGTTTCACTAAGCGTCAGGCAACGCTCAATGAAAGGCCGCCTTCTTGGCGGCTTTTTTGTGGGCGCCTTGTTCCTGCCTCTGTAGGAGCTGACGAGCCCGAGCGAGGCTGCGATGAGGGTGCCACAGACAGACCGCGATCACAGCCTCGCTCGGGCTCGGCAGCTCCTTCGGGTTTCCAGCGTCAATTGGCGGCAAATGTCTGGCAGGCATCATTATCCAAGCTATGGTTAGCGCACCACCACGAGCTGTTTCCGAAGACGGGCTTCATAAACAGGTTATTTGCACTTAAATGATATTAATTATCATTTAAGTGCGCTGTTTTTGATTGTTGATTGTGTGAAACATAATTAACAAAAAACGCCCTGATGCCCGCAGCGCATGGCTCTGCACACTAAAACCATGACCTATCTCATTAATCCTACGAATAAATTTGATGCAGAAAATTTACTTGCCTACGGTTTGCACATAAAATCCCTCGAATTGGTTCACTGCGACAAATCGTCACTGCCTTAATCTATTTCAAGCACAGAGACCTTTGCTCTCTGATAAGGACTGCCAGCATGCCCGATTCGACAGGTTTGATTGCCCACAACTGGGGATTCGCCGTTTTCCTCTTGGGTGTCATCGGCCTCTGCGCCTTCATGCTCGGCCTGTCCAGCCTGCTGGGTTCCAAAGCCTGGGGCCGCAGCAAAAACGAACCGTTCGAATCCGGCATGCTGCCGACAGGCGGCGCCCGTCTACGTCTCTCCGCAAAATTCTATCTGGTCGCGATGCTCTTCGTGATCTTCGACATCGAAGCCCTTTTTCTCTTTGCCTGGTCTGTGTCCGTCCGCGAAAGCGGCTGGACCGGATTTGCCGAAGCGCTCGTTTTCATAGCAATTCTGTTGGCAGGTCTTGTCTACCTATGGCGTGTGGGGGCTCTTGACTGGGCACCTGAAGGGCGTCGTAACCGGCAAGCGAAGCTAAAACAATGAGGCTTTGGCAATGCAATACAATCTCACCAGGATCGACCCGGATGCTCCTAACGAGCAGTACCCCATCGGCGAACGGGAAACCGTTTCCGATCCGTTAGAAGACCAAGTCCACAAAAACATTTACATGGGCAAACTCGAAGACGTGCTGAGCGGTGCGGTCAACTGGGGACGTAAGAACTCCCTGTGGCCCTACAACTTCGGCCTTTCGTGCTGCTACGTGGAAATGACCACTGCCTTCACTGCCCCCCACGACATCGCGCGTTTTGGCGCCGAAGTGATCCGGGCCTCGCCGCGTCAGGCGGATTTCATGGTTATCGCCGGTACGTGCTTCATCAAGATGGCGCCGATCATTCAGCGTCTCTATGAGCAGATGCTTGAGCCTAAATGGGTCATCTCCATGGGTTCATGCGCCAACTCCGGTGGCATGTACGACATCTATTCCGTGGTGCAGGGCGTGGACAAGTTTCTTCCCGTGGATGTCTACGTGCCTGGCTGCCCGCCCCGCCCCGAAGCGTTTCTGCAAGGCTTGATGCTGTTGCAGGAATCCATCGGCAAGGAGCGTCGTCCGCTTTCCTGGGTCGTCGGTGACCAAGGCGTATACCGCGCCGAAATGCCGTCGCAAAAGGAACAGCGCCGCGAACAGCGAATCGCAGTCACCAACCTGCGCAGCCCCGACGAAGTCTGATCCAGATCTGTTCCTTACAAAGAAACGAGTCCCTGGCTTCATTCTTTACGTTGACCCAAAGCGATAAAAAACCATGACTACAGGCAGTGCTCTGTACATCCCGCCTTACAAGGCTGACGACCAAGACGTCGTCGTAGAACTCAATACCCGTTTTGGCGCTGAAGCGTTCACTGCTCAGGACACCCGTACCGGCATGCCGGTGCTGTGGGTCGAGCGCGCCAAGCTGTTTGAAATCATGACGTTCCTGCGCAACGTGCCCAAGCCGTACTCGATGCTGTACGACCTGCACGGCATCGACGAACGCCTGCGCACCAAGCGCCGCGGCTTGCCGGGCGCCGACTTCACCGTGTTCTACCACCTGCTGTCGGTGGAGCGGAACAGCGACGTGATGATCAAGGTGGCGCTGTCCGAAGCCGACCTAAGCGTGCCGACTATCACCAGCATCTGGCCCAACGCCAACTGGTACGAGCGTGAAGTGTGGGACATGTTCGGCATCGACTTTGCCGGTCACCCGCACTTGAGCCGGATCATGATGCCGCCGACCTGGGAAGGTCACCCGCTGCGCAAGGACTACCCTGCCCGCGCCACGGAGTTTGATCCGTATAGCCTGACCCTGGCCAAACAGCAGCTGGAAGAAGAAGCCGCGCGCTTCCGTCCCGAAGACTGGGGCATGAAGCGTTCCGGCACCAACGAGGACTACATGTTCCTCAACCTGGGCCCGAACCACCCTTCCGCTCACGGTGCATTCCGGATCGTGCTGCAGCTGGACGGTGAAGAAATCGTCGACTGCGTGCCGGACGTCGGTTACCACCACCGTGGTGCCGAGAAAATGGCCGAGCGTCAGTCCTGGCACAGCTTCATTCCGTACACCGACCGCATCGATTACCTGGGCGGGGTGATGAACAACCTGCCGTACGTGCTGGCGGTCGAGAAACTGGCCGGGATCAAGGTGCCGGACAAGGTCGACACCATCCGCATCATGATGGCCGAGTTCTTCCGCATCACCAGCCACCTGCTGTTCCTGGGGACGTACATCCAGGACGTCGGCGCCATGACCCCGGTGTTCTTCACCTTCACCGACCGGCAAAAAGCCTACACCGTGATCGAAGCCATCACCGGCTTCCGTCTGCACCCGGCCTGGTACCGCATCGGTGGCGTCGCACACGACTTGCCCCGCGGTTGGGAAAAACTGGTCAAGGACTTCGTTGAATGGCTGCCCAAACGCCTGGACGAATACCAGAAGGCGGCGCTGGACAACAGCATTCTCAAGGGGCGGACCATTGGTGTTGCGGCCTATAACACCAAGGAAGCGCTGGAATGGGGCGTCACCGGCGCCGGCCTGCGTTCCACCGGTTGCGATTTCGACCTGCGCAAGGCGCGTCCGTATTCGGGCTACCAGAACTTCGAGTTCGAAGTGCCGCTGGCGGTCAATGGCGATGCCTACGACCGTTGCATCGTGCGCGTTGAAGAGATGCGCCAGAGCATCAAGATCATCGACCAGTGCATGCGCAACATGCCCGAAGGCCCGTATAAGGCGGATCACCCGCTGACCACGCCGCCGCCCAAAGAGCGCACCTTGCAGCACATCGAGACCCTGATCACCCACTTCCTGCAGGTTTCGTGGGGCCCGGTGATGCCGGCCCAGGAATCCTTCCAGATGATCGAAGCGACCAAGGGCATCAACAGTTATTACCTGACGAGCGACGGCGGCACCATGAGCTACCGTACCCGGATCCGCACCCCAAGCTTCCCGCATCTGCAACAGATCCCTTCGGTGATCAGAGGCAGCATGGTCGCGGACTTGATTGCGTACCTGGGTAGTATCGACTTCGTTATGGCCGACGTGGACCGCTAAGCATGATGACTAGCACGCTTATCCAGACAGACCGTTTCGCCCTGAGCGAAACCGAACGCTCGGCCATCGAGCACGAGATGCATCACTACGAAGACCCGCGCGCGGCGTCGATCGAAGCCCTGAAGATCGTCCAGAAGGAACGCGGCTGGGTCCCGGACGGCGCGATCTACGCCATCGGCGACGTGCTGGGCATCCCTGCCAGCGACGTTGAAGGCGTGGCCACGTTCTACAGCCAGATCTTCCGCCAGCCGGTGGGCCGCCACATCATTCGCGTGTGCAACAGCATGGTCTGCTTTATCGCCGGTCACGAAGACATCGTCGGTGAAATCCAGAGCAAGCTGGGCATCGGCCTGGGGCAAACCACCGCCGACGGCCGCTTCACCCTGTTGCCCGCCTGCTGCCTGGGCAACTGCGACAAGGCGCCTGCGGTCATGATCGACGACGATACTTTCGGCAATCTACAGCCAGCTGGCGTTGCCACCTTGCTGGAGGGCTACCCATGACGCTTACCTCCTTCGGCCCGGCCAATCTGATTGCACGCGCTCCGGAAACCCATCCGCTGACCTGGCGTCTGCGCGATGACGGCGAGCCCGTGTGGTTCGACGAATACCAGACCAAAGACGGCTACGCCGCCGCGCGCAAAGCGTTCGCCACCCAGTCCCCTGACGAGATCGTTCAGGCGGTCAAGGACTCCGGGCTCAAAGGCCGTGGCGGCGCCGGCTTCCCCACCGGTGTGAAGTGGGGGCTGATGCCCAAAGACGAATCCATGAACATCCGTTACCTGCTGTGTAACGCCGATGAAATGGAGCCCAACACCTGGAAAGACCGGATGCTGATGGAGCAACTGCCCCATCTGCTGATTGAAGGCATGTTGATCAGTGCCCGCGCACTGAAAGCCTATCGCGGCTACATCTTCCTGCGCGGTGAATACACCACGGCAGCGGTACACCTGCGTCGCGCAGTGAAGGAAGCCGAAGCGGCCGGCCTGCTGGGCAAGAACATCCTCGGCACCGGTTTTGATTTCGAGCTGATCGTGCACACCGGCGCCGGGCGTTACATCTGCGGTGAAGAAACCGCGCTGATCAACTCCCTGGAAGGCCGCCGCGCCAACCCGCGTTCCAAGCCGCCCTTCCCCGCTGCCGTGGGCGTGTGGGGCAAGCCGACCTGCGTCAACAACGTCGAAACCCTGTGCAACGTCCCGGCCATCGTCAATAACGGCAACGACTGGTACAAGTCGCTGGCCCGTGAAGGCAGCGAAGACCACGGCACCAAGCTGATGGGCTTCTCCGGCAAGGTCAAGAACCCCGGCCTGTGGGAATTGCCGTTCGGCCTGCCTGCGCGCGAGCTGTTCGAAGACTACGCCGGTGGCATGCGCGACGGTTACACGCTCAAGTGCTGGCAGCCAGGCGGCGCCGGTACCGGTTTCCTGCTCCCCGAGCATCTGGACTGCCTGTTCTACGCCGGTGGCGTGGCCAAGGTCGGCACCCGTATGGGCACCGGGCTGGCAATGGCGGTGGATGACAAGGTCAACATGGTGTCGCTGCTGCGCAACATGGAAGAGTTCTTCTCGCAAGAGTCGTGCGGTTTCTGCACCCCTTGCCGCGACGGTTTGCCCTGGAGCGTGAAAATGCTGCGCGCCCTCGAGAATGGCCAGGGACAACCGGGCGATATCGAGACGTTGCTGGGGTTGGTCAACTTCCTCGGCCCCGGCAAAACCTTCTGCGCCCACGCACCGGGCGCCGTAGAACCGCTGGGCAGCGCGATCAAGTATTTCCGGCCGGAATTTGAAGCAGGCATCGCACCGGTACGCGCCGGCGACCTCAATCAGGTCGTGACGCCGACGGTCGTGGGCGCATAACAAGACAGAACGGTCGGCGGCTCACAAGGCTGCCTTCCTTATATACCCGACTGCGCCGTCAAGGCTGTTCGAGTCGGGTAGCACCGAGATTCCATTAGCCACGCCCGCTGACACCGGGCCAACGAAGACCTTTGAACCATGGCCACTATCCACGTAGACGGCAAAGTGCTCGAAGTCGATGGCGCAGACAACCTCTTACAGGCGTGTCTGTCGCTGGGCCTCGACATCCCTTATTTCTGCTGGCACCCGGCACTTGGCAGCGTTGGCGCGTGTCGCCAATGCGCGGTCAAGCAGTACACCGACGAGAACGACACCCGTGGTCGCATCGTCATGTCCTGCATGACCCCTGCCACTGACGGCAGCTGGATCTCCATCGAAGACGAAGAAGCGAAAGTGTTTCGCGCCAGCGTCGTCGAATGGCTGATGACCAACCACCCGCACGACTGCCCGGTCTGCGAGGAAGGCGGTCACTGTCACCTGCAGGACATGACGGTGATGACCGGCCACAACGAGCGACGTTATCGCTTCAGCAAGCGCACGCACCAGAACCAGGACCTCGGCCCGTTCATTTCCCACGAGATGAACCGCTGCATCGCCTGCTATCGCTGCGTGCGCTTTTATAAAGACTACGCCGGCGGCACCGACCTGGGCGTGTTCGGCGCCCACGACAACGTGTACTTCGGTCGCGTTGAAGACGGCGTACTGGAAAGCGAATTTTCCGGCAACCTCACCGAGGTCTGCCCGACGGGTGTGTTCACTGACAAGACCCACTCCGAGCGCTACAACCGCAAATGGGACATGCAGTTTTCGCCGAGCATCTGCCACGGCTGCTCCAGCGGGTGCAACATCAGCCCCGGCGAGCGCTATGGCGAAATCCGCCGGATCGAGAACCGATACAACGGCTCGGTGAACCAGTACTTCCTGTGTGACCGCGGCCGTTTCGGTTATGGCTACGTCAACCGCGAAGACCGCCCTCGCCAACCGCTGCTGGCCCACGGCAATCTCAAACTGAGCCTGGACGCTGCGCTGGACAAGGCTGCCGAACTGCTGCGCGGTCGTAATATCGTCGGCATCGGTTCGCCCCGCGCCAGCCTGGAAAGCAACTACGCCCTGCGCGAACTGGTAGGCGCCGAGCACTTCTATTCAGGGATCGAAGCCGGTGAGCTGGCGCGTATCCGTCTGATCGCCCAGGTCCTGAAAGACAGCCCGCTGCCGATCCCGACCCTGCGTGAGGTCGAAGAGCACGACGCGATCTTCGTGCTCGGTGAAGACGTCACGCAAACCGCTGCGCGGATGGCCCTGGGCCTGCGTCAGTCGGTGAAGAACAAAGCCGAAGACATGGCCGCTGCGATGAAAGTCCAGCCGTGGCTCGACGCTGCCGTGAAGAACATCGGTCAGCACGAGATGAACCCGTTGTTCATCGCAAGCCTGGCTGAAACCCGTCTCGACGACATCGCCGAAGAATGCGTGCACGCCGCACCGGATGATCTGGCACGCATCGGTTTCGCCGTGGCCCACGCCATCGACCCGAGCGCGCCGGCGGTGATCGGTCTGGACAGCGAAGCCCTGGAACTGGCGCAGCGTATTGCGACGGCCCTGCTCGACGCCAAGCGTCCGTTGATCGTGTCCGGTGGCTCCCTGGGTTCGACCGCCGTGATCGAAGCGGCGGCGAACATCGCCAAGGCCTTGAGCCTGCGCGGCAAGCAAGGCTCGCTCAGCCTGATCGTGCCGGAAGCCAACAGCATGGGCCTGGCCCTGTTCGGTGGTGATTCACTGGACGACGCGCTGCAAGCGGTGATCTCCGGCAAGGCCGACGCCCTCGTGGTGCTGGAAAACGACCTGTTCACCCGCGTCGATGCGGCCACCGTGGATGCTGCATTGAATGCGGCGAAAGTGGTGATCGTGGCGGACCATCAGAAAACGGCGACTTCCGATCGCGCGGACCTGGTTTTGCCAGCCGCCAGTTTTGCCGAAGGCGACGGGACACTGGTCAGCCAGGAAGGCCGCGCCCAGCGCTTCTTCCAGGTGTATGACCCGACGTACCTGGACGCCAGCATCCAGATTCACGAAGGCTGGCGCTGGCTGCATGCCCTGCGCGCCACCCTGCTGAATCAGCCGGTGGACTGGACGCAACTGGACCACGTGACCGCTGCCGTTGCCCAGAGCAACACGCAACTGGCGGGCATTGTCGGTGCCGCACCATCCGCCGCGTTCCGCATCAAGGGCCTGAAACTGGCTCGCGAACCGCTGCGTTACAGCGGCCGGACGGCCATGCGCGCAAACATCAGCGTGCACGAACCGCGCACCACGCAGGACGTTGACTCGGCGTTCTCGTTCTCGATGGAAGGCTATTCGGGCTCTGCCGAACCGCGCCAGCAAGTACCCTTCGCCTGGTCTCCTGGCTGGAACTCGCCACAAGCGTGGAACAAGTTCCAGGACGAAGTCGGCGGTCACTTGCGTGCAGGCGATCCGGGCGTGCGCCTGATCGAAAGCAGCGGCGACCACTTGAGCTGGTTCCCCAGCGCACCGCGCGCGTTTGCGCCGGCCCAGGGGACCTGGCAGGTGGTGCCGTTCTATCACCTGTTCGGCAGCGAGGAAAACTCGTCGAAAGCCGCACCGGTTCAGGAACGCATCCCCCACGCCTACGTTGCGCTGGCCAAGTCCGAAGCCGACCGCCTGGGCGTCAACGACGGTGCCCTGCTCAGCTTGAACGTTGCCGGTCAGACCTTACGTCTGCCGCTGCGCATCAATGAAGAACTGGGTGCCGGTCTGGTGGCCTTGCCGGTCGGACTGGCGGGCATTCCTCCGGCACTGTTCGGCAAAACCGTGGACGGTCTGCAGGAGGCAGCGCAATGACGTGGTTCACCCCTGAAGTGATCGACTCGATCATCGCGGTCCTCAAGGCCATCGTGATCCTGCTGGCCGTGGTGGTCTGCGGCGCGTTCTTAAGCTTTGTCGAACGTCGTCTGCTGGGCTGGTGGCAGGACCGTTATGGTCCTAACCGGGTCGGCCCGTTCGGTCTGTTCCAGATTGCCGCCGACATGCTGAAGATGTTTTTCAAGGAAGACTGGAACCCGCCCTTCGTCGACAAGGTGATCTTCACCCTGGCGCCGGTGGTGGCCATGAGCGCGCTGCTGATCTCGTTCTCGATCATCCCGGTCACCCAGACCTGGGTGGTGGCAGACCTGAACATCGGCCTGCTGTTCTTCTTCGCCATGGCAGGTCTGTCGGTGTATGCGGTGCTGTTCGCCGGTTGGTCGAGCAACAACAAATACGCCCTGCTGGGCAGCTTGCGGGCCTCGGCGCAAACCGTGTCCTACGAGGTGTTCATGGGCCTGTCGCTGATGGGCATCGTGGTCCAGGCCGGTTCGTTCAACATGGGCGACATCGTGGCGTATCAGGCCGCCAACCTGTGGTTCATCATTCCGCAGTTCTTCGGCTTCTGTACCTTCTTCATCGCCGGCGTGGCCGTGACGCACCGTCACCCCTTCGACCAGCCGGAAGCGGAACAGGAATTGGCTGACGGTTACCACATCGAATACGCCGGCATGAAATGGGGCATGTTCTTCGTCGGTGAATACATCGGCATCATTCTGATTTCGGCGCTGCTGGTGACGCTGTTCTTCGGG
The DNA here is from genome assembly GCF_040202885.1 of Xanthomonas sp. WHRI 1810A. NCBI lineage: Bacteria > Pseudomonadati > Pseudomonadota > Gammaproteobacteria > Lysobacterales > Lysobacteraceae > Xanthomonas > Xanthomonas sp. WHRI 1810A. The sequence goes on along the minus strand of NZ_JBEGED010000025.1, from coordinate 11,116 downwards.
GGCTGGCACGGCCCGTTCGATATCCTGCCGCAGCTCTCGTTTATGTGGTTCGTCCTGAAAACCATGTTCTTCATCATGATCTTCATTCTGCTGCGGGCTTCGATTCCCCGTCCGCGCTATGACCAAGTGATGGATTTCAGCTGGAAGTTCTGCCTGCCGCTGACCCTGATCAATCTGCTGGTGACCGCTGCGGTTGTGTTGTTAAACACGCCAGCGGGCTCGGTTCAGTGAGGATTTGACCCATGTTCAAATATATTGGCGACATCATTAAGGGTACCGGTACCCAGTTGCGCAGCATGGTCATGGTTTTCGGCCATGGCTTTCGCAAGCGCGACACCCTGCAATACCCGGAAGAAGCGGTCTATCTGCCACCGCGTTACCGTGGCCGCATCGTCCTCACCCGCGACCCCGATGGCGAAGAGCGGTGCGTGGCCTGCAACCTGTGCGCCGTGGCGTGCCCGGTGGGTTGCATCTCGCTGCAGAAGGCTGAAACCGAAGACGGTCGCTGGTACCCGGACTTCTTCCGCATCAACTTCTCGCGCTGCATCTTTTGCGGGCTCTGCGAGGAAGCTTGCCCGACCACCGCGATCCAGCTGACACCGGATTTCGAGATGGCCGAGTTCAAACGTCAGGACCTAGTGTACGAGAAGGAAGATCTGCTGATCTCCGGCCCCGGCAAGAACCCTGATTACAACTTCTACCGCGTTGCGGGGATGGCGATCGCTGGCAAGCCAAAAGGCGCTGCACAGAACGAAGCCCAGCCGATCAACGTCAAGAGCTTGCTGCCTTAAGGAAGAAAGATGGAATTCGCTTTCTATTTCGCATCCGGCATCGCTGTGGTGGCCACCCTTAGGGTGATCACCAACACGAACCCGGTGCACGCCCTGCTCTACCTGATCATCTCGCTGATCGCCGTGGCCATGACCTTTTTCGCCCTCGGCGCGCCGTTTGCCGGTGTGCTGGAAGTGATCGCGTACGCCGGTGCCATCATGGTGCTGTTCGTGTTCGTGGTGATGATGCTGAACCTGGGCCCGGCCTCGGTTCAGCAAGAACGTGCCTGGCTCAAGCCCGGCATCTGGCTCGGCCCGGTCCTGCTCTGTGGTCTGCTGCTGGCTGAACTGCTGTATGTGCTGTTCGCCAACTCCACCGGTTCCGGCATCGGCCACACCACCGTGGACGCGAAAGCGGTCGGCATCAGCCTGTTCGGCCCGTACCTGCTGGTGGTCGAGCTGGCCTCGATGCTGCTGCTCGCCGCCGCTGTGACGGCGTTCCACCTCGGCCGTGAGGCGAAGGAGTAAGCCATGAATGCAATCCCTCTTGAACACGGGCTGGCCGTCGCCGGCATCCTGTTCTGCCTCGGTCTGGCGGGCCTGTTGGTACGCCGCAACATTCTTTTCGTGTTGATGAGCCTGGAAATAATGATGAACTCTGCCGCTCTGGCCTTCGTCGTGGCGGGTAGCCGCTGGGCGCAGCCGGACGGTCAAATCATGTTCATTCTGGTGATCAGCCTTGCCGCCGCCGAGGCCAGTATTGGCCTGGCGATCCTGCTGCAGCTGTATCGCCGCTTCCACACGCTCGATATCGACGCTGCCAGCGAGATGCGCGGATGAACCTACTCTTTCTAACCTTCCTGTTCCCCCTGATCGGGTTTTTGTTGCTGTCGTTCTCACGCGGCAAGATATCGGAAAACCTTGCCGCTCTGATTGGCGTTGGCTCCATTGGTCTTTCGGCCATCGTCGCGGCCTACATCATCTGGCAATTCAACGTCGCACCGCCCGAGGGTGGTCACTACACCCAGGTGCTGTGGCGCTGGATGTCGGTAGACGGCTTCGAACCGAACTTCGCGCTGTATCTGGACGGCCTGTCCGTCACGATGCTGGGCGTGGTCGTCGGCGTCGGCTTCCTGATCCACCTGTTCGCCTCCTGGTACATGCGCGGTGAAGAAGGCTATTCGCGCTTCTTTGCGTACACCAACCTGTTTATCGCCAGCATGCTGTTCCTGGTGCTGGGCGATAACCTGTTGTTCCTGTACTTCGGCTGGGAAGGCGTGGGCCTGTGCTCGTACCTGTTGATCGGTTTCTACTACAGCAACCGCAACAACGGCAACGCGGCGTTGAAAGCCTTCATCGTCACCCGGATCGGCGACGTGTTCATGGCCATCGGCCTGTTCATCCTGTTCCAGCAACTGGGCACGCTTAACGTGCAGGAGCTGTTGGTACGGGCGCCGGAGCACTTCAAGATCGGCGACTTCTGGATTGTGCTGGCGACCCTGATGCTGCTGGGCGGCGCGGTGGGTAAATCGGCGCAACTGCCGCTGCAAACCTGGCTGGCGGATGCGATGGCGGGCCCGACCCCGGTCTCTGCCTTGATCCACGCGGCAACCATGGTCACCGCCGGTGTCTACCTGATCGCCCGGACCCACGGCCTGTTTGCGCTGGCGCCGGACATCCTGCATCTGGTGGGCATCGTTGGCGGCGTGACGCTGGTGCTCGCTGGTTTTGCGGCGCTGGTGCAGACCGACATTAAACGTATCCTCGCCTACTCGACCATGAGCCAGATCGGCTACATGTTCCTGGCACTGGGCGTTGGTGCCTGGGAAGGCGCGATTTTCCACCTGATGACCCACGCGTTCTTCAAGGCGCTGTTGTTCCTGGCGTCCGGCGCGGTCATCGTCGCCTGCCACCACGAGCAGAACATCTTCAAGATGGGCGGGCTGTGGAAGAAACTGCCTTTGGCCTACGCCAGCTTCATCGTTGGTGGCGCAGCGCTGTCTGCCCTGCCGCTGCTGACCGCAGGTTTCTACTCCAAGGACGAAATTCTCTGGGAAGCCTTCGCCAGCGGCCATCAGTACTTGCTCTACGCCGGTCTGCTGGGTGCGTTCATGACGTCGCTTTATACCTTCCGCCTGATCTTCATCGCCTTCCATGGCGAAGCGAAAACCGAAGCCCATGCGGGCCATGGCGTAGCTCACTGGTTGCCGTTGGGTGTGCTGATCGTGCTGTCGACGTTCATCGGCGCCTGGATTCATCCACCGCTGGCGGGCGTGTTGCCACAGAGCGCAGGCCACGCTGGCGGCGACGACAAGCACAGTCTGGAAATTGCCTCGGGCGCCATCGCCCTGGCCGGGATTCTGCTGGCGGCCTTGCTGTTCCTCGGTAAACGGCGTCTGGCCACGGCCATCGCCAACAGTGGTCCGGGTCGATTCCTGTCCGCCTGGTGGTTCGCGGCATGGGGTTTCGACTGGCTCTACGACAAGCTGTTCGTCAAGCCTTACCTGGCGCTCAGCCATATCCTGCGCAGCGATCCGCTCGACCACACCATCGGTGTGATCCCGCGGCTGGTCAAAGGCGGACACGTCCTGATGAGCCGCACCGAGACTGGACAACTGCGTTGGTACGCCGCTTCGATCGCCGCAGGTGCCGTTCTGGTACTCGGCGCGATTGTGCTGGTCTGATGAGTTATCTGACATGAACCTTGCGAATTTGCGAAAGGAATTGAGCCCGTCATGATTCTGCCTTGGCTAATCCTGATCCCCTTTATCGGCGGCCTGCTGTGCTGGCAAGGTGAGCGCTTCGGCCCTACCCTGCCGCGCTGGATTGCGCTGTTGACCATGTCCCTCGAAACGGCGTTGGGCCTCTGGGTGTGGAGCACTGGCACGTTCAGCTACGCTCCCATGCCCGGTGCCGATCCGACCTGGGCCCTTGAATTCAAGCATATGTGGATCGAGCGCTTCGGCATCAGCGTTCACTTGGCGCTCGATGGCCTGTCGCTGCTGATGATCCTGCTGACCGGCCTGCTCGGCGTGCTGTCGGTGTTGTGCTCGTGGAAAGAGATCCAGCGTAACGTCGGCTTCTTCCACCTCAACCTGATGTGGATCCTGGGCGGTGTCGTCGGCGTGTTCCTGGCCATCGACCTGTTCATGTTCTTCTTCTTCTGGGAAATGATGCTGGTGCCGATGTACTTCCTCATCGCGCTCTGGGGTCACAGCTCGGCGGACGGCAAGAAAACCCGGATCTACGCGGCGACCAAGTTCTTCATCTTCACTCAGGCCAGCGGCCTGATCATGCTGGTGGCGATCCTGGGTCTGGTGCTGGTCAACTTCAACCAGACCGGTGTGATCACCTTCAGCTACGCCGAGCTGCTGAAAGCCAAGCTGTCGACCAGCACCGAGTACATCCTGATGCTGGGCTTCTTCATCGCATTCGCGGTGAAGCTGCCCATCGTGCCGCTGCACTCCTGGCTGCCGGACGCTCACGCCCAGGCACCTACCGCAGGCTCCGTGGACCTGGCCGGTATCCTGCTGAAAACGGCGGCCTATGGTCTGCTGCGCTTTGCCCTGCCGCTGTTCCCCAACGCCTCGGCCGAGTTCGCGCCGATCGCGATGACCCTCGGCCTGATCGGTATCTTCTACGGCGCCTTCCTGGCGTTCGCGCAGACCGACATCAAGCGCCTGATCGCGTTTTCCAGCGTTTCGCACATGGGCTTCGTGCTGATCGGTATCTACTCCGGCAGCCAACAGGCACTGCAAGGCGTGGTGATTCAGATGCTGGCCCACGGTCTGTCGGCGGCTGCGCTGTTTATCCTCAGCGGTCAGTTGTACGAGCGCCTGCACACCCGGGACATGCGTCAGATGGGCGGCCTGTGGAGCAAGATCGCTTACCTGCCCGCCATCAGTCTGTTCTTCGCCGCGGCCTCGCTGGGGATACCGGGTACCGGTAACTTCGTCGGCGAATTCCTGATTCTGATGGGTTCGTTCGTCGCGACGCCATGGATCTCCTCCATTGCCACTACGGGCCTGGTCTTCGGTTCGGTCTACTCGCTGATCATGATTCACCGCGCCTACTTCGGCCCGTCCAGCACGGACGAAGTGCTCAAGGGCATGGATGGACGGGAACTGACGATGGTGCTCGGCCTGGCCGTGTTGCTGGTGCTGCTGGGGATTTACCCGCAGCCGGTCCTCGACACGTCCGCCGCGACCATGCACGGTGTGCAGCAATGGCTCAGCACCGCCTTCACTCAACTCGCTTCGGCCCGGTAAGAGCGCTATGGACCTGACGATTCAACACTTTATTGCGCTGGCGCCGCTGCTGATCACCAGCATCACCATTGTTGTGGTGATGCTCGGGATCGCATGGCGTCGCAATCACTCGCAATCGTTCCTGCTGACCGTGGCAGGACTCAACCTCGCGCTGCTGTCGATTTACCCGGCCCTCAAGGTCGCGCCGCTGGTGGTCACGCCCTTGCTGCAGATCGACGCGTTCGCCTGTCTGTACATGGCGATCATCCTGGTTTCGACGCTGGCCTGCGTCACCCTGGCTCACGCCTATCTGGGTGAAGGCAAAGCCGGCTACCCGGGTAACCGCGAAGAACTTTACCTGCTGATCCTCATGGCCGCCGCCGGCGGGCTGGTGCTGGTCGCGGCGCAACACCTGGCCGGGCTGTTCATCGGTCTGGAGCTGCTGTCGGTGCCGGTCTATGGGCTGGTGGCGTATGCGTTCTTCAACAAGCGTTCGCTGGAAGGCGGCATCAAGTACATGGTGCTGTCGGCCGCCGGTTCGGCCTTCCTGCTGTTCGGCATGGCGTTGCTGTACGCCGATGCAGGCACCCTGAGCTTCACCGGTATCGGTAAGGCCATTGAAGCCACCGGCATGCCGAGCACCCTGGCCTCGCTGGGCCTGGGGATGATGCTGGTGGGCCTGGGCTTCAAGTTGTCGCTGGTGCCGTTCCACTTGTGGACACCGGACGTGTACGAAGGCGCCCCTGCGCCTGTCGCCGCGTTCCTCGCAACGGCCAGTAAAGTGGCGGTGTTTGCGGTGATGGTGCGCCTGTTCCAGATCTCGCCTGCTGCCAGCAGTGGCGTGCTGACGGACGTGATGTCGGTGATCGCGGTCGCGTCGATCCTGGTGGGTAACCTGTTGGCGCTGACCCAGACCAACCTCAAGCGTCTGTTGGGTTACTCGTCCATTGCCCACTTCGGTTACCTGATGATTGCCATGGTCGCCAGCAAAGGCATGGCCGTGGAAGCCATCAACGTGTACCTGGTGACCTACGTGCTGACCAGCCTTGGCGCATTCGGCGTGATCACACTCATGTCCTCGCCATACAGCGGCCGCGATGCCGACGCGATGTTCGAATACCGCGGTCTGTTCTGGCGTCGTCCGTACCTGACCGCCGTACTGACCGTGATGATGCTGTCGCTGGCAGGTATTCCGCTGACGGCCGGCTTCATCGGCAAGTTCTACATCATTGCCACGGGCGTTGAGTCGCACCTGTGGTGGCTGACCGGTTCACTGGTCGTGGGTAGCGCCATCGGCGTCTTTTACTACCTGCGCGTGATGGTGACGCTGTACTTGCAGGACTCGAAGATCCAGCGCCACGATGCTCCGTTCAACTGGGGCTACCGTGCAGGGGGCGTGATGCTGCTGGGGATTTCGCTGCTGGCGTTCTTCCTCGGTATCTATCCGCAACCGTTGCTGACATTGGTGCAGCACGCGGGGCTTTGATACTCGTCTGAAGCGCCAAAAAAAACCCTGCCGATGAGCAGGGTTTTTTTATGGGCGGTTATTGGGTTCGCACTACCCTGGCAGCCGCACGGTCTTCTTGGCGCTGGTGAACAAGCCCCACGTCGACATGAACAAGGCAGCAATCATCGGACCAATCACAAAGCCGTTCAAACCGAAGACAGCCATCCCGCCGAGGGTCGAAATCAGGATCAGATAATCCGGCATGCGGGTGTCTTTACCCACCAGAATCGGCCGCAACACGTTGTCCACCAGACCGATGACGAAGACGCCGAACAAGCCGAGGACAACGCCCTGCCACACCATGCCGCTCAGCAGGAAATACGCGGCCACTGGTGCCCAGACGATCCCGGCCCCGACCGCCGGCAACAGCGACAGAAAGGCCATCATTACCGCCCAAAGCAACGAACTTGGAATGTCCAATACCCAGAAGATGAAACCGCCCAGCGCGCCTTGCGTGATCGCGACAACCACGTTGCCTTTGACCGTCGCGCGCACAACGCGGGTGAATTTCAATTGGAGCCGACGTTTTTGCGGTTCAGCCAGCGGGAAGGCGATTCGAATCTTGCGCACAAGGTCCTGACCGTCGCGCAGAAAGAAGAACAACAGATACAGCATGATGAAAAAGCTCACGACGAAGTCAAAGGTGCCCTGCCCGAAACTGAAGGCCTGGGTCGCCAGGTACTGACTGCCCTGCATGGCGCCTTTGGAAATCTTGTCCCGCAAGCCTTCGAAGTCGCCCATTCCCATTCGGTCGAGCAAATGCTGGATCGGGGCCGGCAGCAGGACTTTGAACTCGGCTAGATATTTGGCGACGTCTAATTGGCCGCTTTCAACGCTTTTATAAAGAGCCGCACCCTCTTGCACCATCAAGGCGCCAATAATGATAACTGGCAAAATCGCGATGATCAGACAGATCGTCAGGGTACACAGCGACGTGACGTTTCGTTTCCAGCCGAACTTTGCCAGCAGTCGGCGTTGCAGCGGTGCGAAGATGATGCCCAGGATCACTGCCCAGAAGACTGCGCCGTAAAACGGCAGCATGATCCAGATGAAGGCAAGGGTGACCAGCACCAGGAGCACCATCAGGGTTTTGTATTGAAGCGTGGTTTCGTTCATGTTTCGTCCGTGTCCATCGAGCCGCACTTTGCGCGCGTCCTGATGGTTAGTCCGCCAAACGCAACAGGAGTGCCACTGCAGGTGTTGATGGCTAAACGCGAACCGGTTGGCGGTGGCTTGATCAGTGGACGGGGGTGTTGCGGTCCGGGAGCTCGATGCGGATCTGCAGACCGCCTGACGGGCTGTCCGACAGTGCCAAGGCGCCGCCCCAGGATTCGACGATGTCTTTCACAATGCCAAGGCCGAGGCCGTGGCCATCGACCTGCTCATCGAGCCGGTTGCCACGGCCCAGCACCTCGGCACGGCGCACCTCGGGAATGCCGGGGCCGTCATCATTGATCAGCAGCACATAGCTGTGACCCTGGTGCTGAATGTCGAGACTGACCGTGCTGTCGGCCCACTTACAGGCGTTGTCGAGCAGGTTGCCGAGCAGTTCGAGCATGTCCTCCCGATCCCATGGCAGCGTGAGCCCGGGCGCGACCTCATTCGTCAGCGCCAGGTGATCACCGTGGATCATGCCCAGCGTTGAAAACAGCCCGGGCAACTCGCTATCACAATTGAAATGGCTACCGGGCAAGGCGTCACCTGATAATCGCGCTCGGTTCAGTTCACGCTCCAGCCGGTGCTGAATCTGCTGCAACTGATCACGCAGGGTTTCCCGCACGGGCGCAGGTACATCGTAGCGTTTGCCCTCTGCGATGCTGATCAACACGGCCAGTGGCGTCTTCAACGCATGGCCGAGATTGCCCAGCGCATTGCGCGATCGCTTGAGGCTGTCTTCGGTGTGGGCCAGCAGATGGTTGATCTGCGCTACGAGCGGTTCAAGCTCGAGCGGGACTTGATCATCCAGCTGCGAGCGCTGCCCCTGTTGCAGTTGCAGGATTTGTTCGCGGGTCTTGTCCAGCGGACGCAAAGCGCGCCGCACTGTCACCCGTTGCAGGACCAGAATCAGGACGAGTGCAGCCAGTCCCAGCGCAAGACCGATTTGCTGGACGCGCTGAAAACTGGCTTTGACCGGACTGTAGTCCCGCGCGACGGTGATGGAAATCTGCTGGCCGTACTTGCGGTATTCCTGATGGACAAGCAGCAGCGACTGATCACTTTTTTCAAGTTTGACGTCGGCGTGGAGCCCGGCTTGATCAGGCTTCGGCAGTTCAAGGTCCCACAGCGACCGAGAACGCCAGTGGCCGCCGTCAAAATCAATCCGGAAATAATGACCTGAATAGGGACGCTGATAGCCGGGCGACAAACGATGCTCGTCGAGTTGCAGCCCGTCTGGCCCTTTTACCAGCGCGACCAGCAGCAATTCGCTGTCATTGCGCAGCCCGGATTCGAGATAGCGTTGAAGACCGACCTCGAACAGCCACAGACTGGTCTGAGCCAATACCAGGCCGACGATCAGCAACACGCTGATCAGGCCCAGACTGAGTCGCCCCTGAATGGACTTCACTCCAGTCGCCCACCAAAACGGTAGCCCTGGCCGCGGCGGGTTTCGATGACAGTCTTGCCCAGCTTGCGACGCAAATGATTGACGTGCACCTCGATCACATTCGAGTCACGTTCATTTTCGCCGTCGTATAAATGTTCGCCGAGGTGGCTTTTCGAGAGGATCTGTTCCGGGTGCAGCATGAAGTACCGCAGCAAACGAAACTCAGCGGACGTCAGCTGTATCTCCACGCCGTCGCGGCTGACAGTCTGGCGACCTTCGTCCAGGTGCAGGCCTGCGGCTTGGAGCGTAGGTTGGTTAGCCAGGCCGTGGGAGCGACGCAGAAGGGCCTGAATCCTCAATTGCAGCTCTTCCGGGTGGAACGGCTTGGTGAGGTAATCGTCGGCGCCAACTTTCAGGCCTTCGATGCGCTCTGCCCAGGACCCCCGGGCGGTGAGGATGAGCACGGGGGTGGACATGCCCCCCTTACGCCATTGTTGCAGCACCTCGAGCCCAGGCATTCCTGGCAGGCCCAGGTCGAGGATGATCAGGTCATAGGGCTCAGTCGCGCCCTGATACACCGCATCGCGTCCGTCGGCCAGCCAGTCCACGGCGTAGCCTTGACGCCCTAGCGCATTGAGCAATTCGTCCGCGAGGGGCACATGGTCTTCAACCAGCAAAAGGCGCATCAGTCATCTTCCTTGTCGTCGAGCAGGCGTGTGTCCCGGGCATCGAACTTGAGTTCCCTGACCACACCGTCGGCTGTCAGCAATTCGATCTCATAGATCAGCACGCCGTGTTTTTTTTCAAGCTCGGCTTCAAGCAGCTTTGATCCCGGGTAGCGTCCCAACGCCTGTTCGATGAATTGCTCAAGCGGCAAGATGATGCCCTGCTGTCGCAATGCAAGCACCTCGTCCTGGTTCAGATCTTTCGCGTGACTCACTGCAGACAACAGCAACACGCTCAGTCCGAGGCTGGCAAAGGGGCGCTTAGTTGCCGTCATTACGTGTCCTGATGGTCCTTGAGTACCTGGCCGGTAGCCGCGTCAACTTCGACGTCCCACTCAACACCTTTGGCGTCACGCAGTTCCACTTGGTAGATGTGCTTGCCATATTGCTCTTCGAGTTCGGTGTCGGTGATCGTTGCATTCGCATGTTTTGCCAGCGCAGCGGCATTGAGTTTTTCGAAAGACTGGATAGTACCTGCATCGCGCAATCTGAGGGCTTCATCAGGCCCTAAATCTTTGGCTTGAGCCATCCCGGCGGAAAGAGCGATGGCAGAAGCAGTAAGCAGAGCAGTCAAAGTTTTCATGGTGGATCTCCGTTTTGGTATTGGTGTGTACGGGAGCCACGATAACGATCTCAACTTAATTTAACCTGAATTCTCTGGCTACATGCCATCATCACGCTTGGTGAAGAACGCGTGGCGTTGTCTGCAGGCGCTGAGTGCCCAATGAGCAAACCAATGCTGGTAGACTCGCGTCATACATCAGTCGCCTGGCGATAAACAAATTTCAGGACCCAGAATTCCCTTGGAAATTTTCAAAGAGTTTACGTTTGAATCCGCCCACCGCCTCCCTCATGTACCCGAGGGTCACAAGTGCGGCCGGCTACACGGACATTCGTTTCGCATCGCTATATATCTTGAAGGCGAGCCTGATCCACATACTGGCTGGATTCGCGACTTCTCTGAAATCAAGACCATCTTCAAACCGCTTTATGAACGTCTTGACCACAACTACCTCAACGACATCCCCGGTTTGGAAAACCCCACCAGCGAAGTGCTGGTGAAGTGGATCTGGGGCGAGCTGAAGCCGCTGTTGCCTGAGCTCTCCGCTATACGCATTCATGAAACGTGCACCAGTGGTTGCGTCTACCGCGGGGACTGAGGCGGGTTTCAGTTTATAAACCACCTTCGGGTGGTTTTTTATTGGCGACCGATTTTCGATGACCGATAGGTAGGCGGTTTTTTCAATCGCCCAAAACAAAACCCCTCACCGCGCAAGCGATGAGGGGTTTCGGAATTTAATCTTGACGATGACCTACTCTCA
>NZ_JBEGED010000024.1:0-70431 GCF_040202885.1 Xanthomonas sp. WHRI 1810A | reverse complement strand
GCGGCAGCGAAACCGGTGCATGCGGTGTATCAGTTAAACCGTGATCGCAGGATGTGGGGCCGCTTCGCAGCCCATCGTCGGCAAGCCGGACTCCCACGCCCTGCGGGCAGAAGCAGAACGGTGGAACGCCGTGCATGAGTTGTTCTTGTTGCAATAGCAACAACTTCTGTTACTTTTTTGCCATAATTAATCGACAATCGGAATGCCCGTGGACAGTAAAAAATCTGAGCGCATCAAACTGATCCAGCAAGCCCTGCAGGACCAGAAAGCCATTCACCTTCGCGAGATGGCCGCCCTGCTGGATGTATCGGAAATGACCCTGCGCCGAGACCTGGGTCGTTATCCGGACCGGTTTCATTTGCTCGGCGGGCATATCACCCTGGCGTTCGACCCCACCGAGGCGGCCGACTACAAGGTCACCGAGCAAGGCACGCGCCACGTCGAGGAGAAACGCCGCATCGGCAAGCTGGCCGCGGCGTTCATCAAGCCCGGCGATACGGTGTTCTTCGACTGCGGCACCACCCTGCCCTTCGTGGTGGATTTCATCCCGGACGATCTGGAGTTCACCGCCGTGTGCAACTCGCTTAACGTGCTGCTCAAGCTTCAGCAAAAGCCCAATTGCAGCATCGTCCTGTGCGGCGGCACCTTTCACCGCAAGAACCAGGTGTTCGAGCACCGTGACGAAAACAGCATCCTGGACAACGTTCGCCTGACCTGGGCCTTCGTCTCGGCGGCTGGCGTGAGCGAGACCCTCGGGGTGACCTGCTTCAATTTCAACGAAGTGGAGGTCAAGCAGAAGGTCCTGCGCCAGGCGCGTCACTGCATGCTGCTGGCCGATCACACCAAGTTCGACGCCGTCAAAACCGCGCACTTCGCCACGCTGGAGCAGTTTCACGTAGTGGTGTCGGACAAGAAAATGCCCAAGCGGTACCGCGATTTGATTCAAGGCAATGGGGCGCAGGTAGTGGTTTGATCGCCCGGTCACAGCCCCCCCCTGCAGGAGCGCGCTTGCCCGCGAAAGCGTTCCGTCAGACAACACGCCTGGCACAGCCACACCGCCATCGCGGGCAAGCGCGCGCCTACAGGTCCTGCGCAAATCCCCAGCGCACGGCGGGCCGCTCAATAATCCCCGCGCCCTTCCAGCAGCGTGCCCAGCAGCCAGGCGCCGGCCGGGCCCAGGGATTTTTGCCGGGACCAGATCACGTCCACCGCCGAACTGCGCGGCCAGCCGGGCACTTGCAGCTCTTTGAGGCGCCCCTGGGCGTAACCGGACACCAGCCAGCGGGGCAAGGCCGACCAGCCGAAGCCGAACACCGCCATGTCCATCAGCAACAGATAATTGGGCGCGGACCAACTGCGCAGGCCCCCGGCAGGCAGGTCACTGGTCGGTACGCTTTCGTCGACGATGGTGTTCAGGCGCAACGCCCGGTACCGCGCCAGCTTGGGGTAATCCACCGTGGTTTCGGCGGCCAGCGGGTGCTTGTGCGAGACGAACAGGCCGAAGTCCGCGCGCTCGGCAATCGTCGCGTAACCCACTTCCGGCGGGTAGCTGGCCTGGGCCGAGAGCAGCCCCAGGGACGCCCTGCCCGTCTGGATCAGGTTGATGGCATCGCCGTGTTCGGCAAACACGCATTCAAGCTCCAGCTCGGGGAAGCGCTGGTCCAGTTCGGCCATGCGCACCTCGAATTCGGCGAACTGGTTGGCGTCCGACAGCACCAAGGTCAGGCGCGGCTCCATGCCCTCGACCAAGCGCCCGGCCGCACGGCGCAGTTTGTCGGACGCCGCCAGCACCTCATCGACCCGTCCCTGCAACGCGCGTCCGGCTTCGGTGAGGGTCGGCTGGCGGGAGGAGCGGTCGAACAGCTCCACCCCCAGATCAATTTCCAGTCGGGAAATGGCTTCGCTGATGGTCGACTGGCTCTTGCCCAGGCGCCGGGCGGCGGCGCTGAACGAGCCCAGGGCAATCACTTGCGCGAACGCTTCAAGGGCTTCAGGGGAGTAACTCATGGACCGGGCGCCTTACTTCTCCATCGGTTTTTCCGATGGTTATGATTTTCACTTTAGTCCAACGCCCACCGACAATGCACGCCTGCCCGCCACACAGTGAACTGAAATGACGATGAACCAGGCCCGCAACGCCGCCGTGCCAGCCAAATCCCTGAAAGAACGCGCCCTGCACGCCTTGCTGTTCGAGCTGATCGGCGTGCTGGTGTTCGCGCCCGGCCTGGCATGGGTGCTCGGTGAATCCCTGGGCAGAATGGGGGCGATGACAGTGATGATTTCCACGGTGGCAATGCTGTGGAACATGCTGTTCAACGCCGGGTTCGACCGGCTGCGCGCCCGTCTGGGTTTTGCAATGTCGCTCAAGGTGCGGGCGCTGCACGCGCTGTCGTTCGAGGCGGGGTTGATCGTAGCGGTGGTGCCACTGGCGGCGTGGTGGCTGTCAATCAGCCTGCTTGAAGCCTTCGTGCTGGATATCGGCCTGCTGCTGTTGTTTCTGCCGTACACCCTGGCGTTCAACCTGGTGTATGACAAGGTTCGGGCGCGGAGGGTTGAACGCCGCCGAGCACGCGCTTTTTGTAGGAGCTGACGAGCCCGAGCGAGGCTGCGATTGCGGTGTGTCAGGTGTACCGCATCGCAGCCTCGCGCGGGCTCGTCAGCTCCTACATAGACAGCGTCAAGGCGCAGACAAGAAAAACGGCAACACCGCGTCGAGCAACACCTCGGGCACTTCTTCGGCCAGGTAATGCCCGCCGGGCAACGCATGACCACGCACATCCGTCGCGACGGATTGCCATTCCTTCAGCGGGTCGAAACATTTCCCCACCGTGCCGTCGGCACCCCACAGCGCCAGCAGCGGCATGTGCAGCCGATGGCCCGCCGCGATGTCGGCCCGGTCATGTTCCAGGTCGATGCTGGCACTGGCGCGATAATCCTCACACACGCCGCGGGCCGCACCCGGGAGGCTGGCGCAGCGCAGGTATTCGGCAAACGCTTCAGGGGTGAACGGCGTGAGTCCGGCGCTGCGGCTGCCCATCACGCTGCGCAGGTACTGCTCGGGATTGGCCTCCAGCAGCATCTCCGGCAGCGGCGCCGGGCGAATCAGGAAAAACCAGTGCCAGTAGGCCCGGGCGAAGGCTTCGTCGGTCTGGCTGTACATCGCCAGCGTCGGCGCGATGTCCAGCAACGCCAGGCGCGTCACCGCCTGCGGATGGTCCAGCGCCAGTCGGTGGGCCACCCGGGCGCCCCGGTCGTGGGCCAGCACGGCGAAGGTCGAAAACCCCAGTTCACGCATCAATTCGACGTTGTCCCGGGCCATCTCGCGCTTGGCGTAGCTGCTGTGATCCTCGGTCGCCGGCGGTTTTTCGCTGTCGCCGTAACCGCGCAAATCAGCGGCAACCACCGTGAAATGCCGGGCCAGGGTGTCCGCCACCTTGTGCCAGATCACGTGGGTTTGCGGGTGACCGTGCAACAGCAACAGGCCCGGCCCGGCGCCGCCCTGGCGGTAGGTGATCTGGACGCCATTGACGGTGCGCTGCGCTTTTTCAAATCCGGCGAACATGGGCTGCCTCCTTGTGGTTGTCCGGCCATGCTAGCGCCCCGGCCGCGCCGGACAAGGCGCAAAGCGTGGCCGGACCGTTCATGAAGTGTGGCCGCTCCGGGGATTGGCCCATCAGTGCTTGAGGAAACGCCCACTGACGGCCACGCCCAGCAGCATCACGGCGAGAATCATGAACGCCAGGTTCAGGCTGCTGGCGTGGGCGACAAAGCCGATGCCGGCCGGCCCCACCAGAATGCCGGCGTACCCCAGGGTCGTGACCGCCGGCACCGCGACGCTTTCCGGCATGGTGGTCTGCCGGCCGACCGCGCTGTAGCAGACCGGGACGATGTTCGAACACCCGGCTCCCACCAGCGCGTAACCCAGCAGCGCGGCTTCCCAGGTCGGCACCAGCGTTGCCAGCGCCAGGCCCGCCGAGGCGCACAGGCCGCCGATCAGGATAATGCGCGGGCCACCTACCCGGCGCACGACGGGGTCGCCGAACAGCCGGCCGATGGTCATGGTGGTGGCAAACACTGCGTAGCCGAGGCCGGCGTAGGAGGTTTCGACGCCGCGCTGGGCGCTGAGGAACACCGCGCTCCAGTCCAGCATCGCGCCTTCGGTGAGGAACACGGTAAAACACAGCAGGCCGATAAACAGCACGATCCCGTGGGGGATGGCGAAGGCCGGGCCACGGCTCACGCTGCCGTAGTTGAGCAGGTGCGGCGCGGCCTTGAGCAGCGCAATGACGCAAAACATCGCGACCACCAGCATCGAGATCAGCGGCGAGGCGCCCAGGCTGAGCATCGCCGCCACGCTCGCGGCACCGACAAAGCCGCCGACGCTGAACAGCCCGTGAAAGCCGGACATCATGGTCTTGCCGCTGGCCCGCTCGACGATGATCGCCTGAATGTTCACTGTGCAATCCAGCGCGCCCATGCCTGCCCCAAACACGAACAGGGTGGCGACCATCAACGTCAGGCTGGAGACGGTGGCCAGCAACGGCAGGCACAGGCAGACCAGCGCGGTGGACGCGATCAATACGCTCCGGCAGCCAAACCGCGCCGCCAGCGCGCCGGCCAGCGGCATGGCGATGATCGAGCCGACGCCCAGGCACAGCAGCAACAGCCCGAGGGTGCCTTCGTCCAGACCGATGCGCGCCTTGGCGTACGGCACCAGCGGCGCCCAGGCGGCCAGACTGAAGCCGGCAATGAAAAACGCGATGCGGGTGGAGAACTGTTCCAGTCGCCCGGGCGCGAGCGGCGCCGGTGTGTGGATGGCGGTCATTGAAGCTCCCTGGCAGTGAGTCAGCCCAAGCGGTGCCGACCAAACAGGGAGCCTATCAAAGGTCGGGGGTTATCCAAATGTTTCATGCGGCCGCGCAAGGCTTCAGGAACACCTCACTGCTTAGCAGACAGCGAGGGAACCCTGTTGGAGCAAGGCTTGCCCGCGAAGCGTTTTCATCCGCCGACACCTTGATCGACACCGCTGACGCCTTCGCGGGCAAGCCTCGCTCCAACAATGACGGCATTACGCCTTCCAGGGCGAACGGCGAATGATCTCGACGAAATTCAGCGGCTTGAACGCCGGGTTTTCATCCACCAGCACGTCGGCGTTCACGGTGCCAAAGGTGGTGTCGGGTTTGTCGCGAAAGCCATTGGCGAAGGCGCACAGGATGCATGCCTTGAACGCGTCGCCCCGGGGATGCGCATGGGTCACGACCTCGCGCTGCTGGTCGGAGAACTGCTCGTAGTGGATCCCCAGCACGTCCATTTCCACACCGGCGGTCACCAGCGCTACGTTCGGGCGCAGGTGCTCGGGCACGCCGGGCGTGGTGTGCAGGGCGATCGACAGCCACACTTGCTCGACGTCGCCGTCTGACAGGCCGTACGGCTTCAAAAAGTCCCGCGCGGCGTTGGCGCTGTCGACTTCGAAGCGCTCGGTCTGGCTGCGGTGACCGTCCACCAGCCCCAAGTCATGAAACATCGCGCCGACGTACAGCTGCTCGGCGTCGTACTTCAGGCCTTTGCGCTCGCCTGTCAGCGCGCCCCACAGAAACACCCGGCGCGAGTGGTTGAACAACAGGTCGTCCTGCTGCTCGCGGATGTATTGGGTGGTGGCGCGGGCCAGCGCGCTGTCGGGAATGGCGATGCCGGCGATGGTCTGAGTCATGGCGTGTACCTCATGGGGTCGCACCGGGGTGGCGCGTTGAGGACAAGTCTGTGCTGCTCTGTACAGCGTCTCAATCGGCAGGGAGTCGCGTTCTCTGCCAATCGTGGGTCGTATCCTGCCAATGACATCCGGGCCGCTGAATACGCCGGCTTCAGATAGACTGTGCGCCGTTTCCGACCATCAGAACGTCAGAGTCTGAATGCGGAAACGTCCATAACAACACTCATGAAGAGGCACTTGTGTACAAAGGCGTCGCGTTGTCGGTCATGGCCTCCTGCCTGTTTGCGGTCATGTATTTTTACACCTCCCTGCTCACACCCCTGACCGGCGAAGAAATCTTCGGCTGGCGGATGTTGCTTACCCTGCCCTGCGCCACGCTGTTTCTGCTGTACAGCGGCGACTGGACGCTGGTGCGTACGCTCACCGCTCGCGTGCGCCAGAACCCGGCCATGCTCGGCGCCATGGCGCTCTCTGCCGCGTTGGTGAGCGTCCAGTTATGGCTGTTCATGTGGGCGCCGCTGCACGGCCGCAGCCTGGAGGTGGCGCTGGGTTATTTCCTGCTGCCGCTGAGCATGATCCTCACCGGCCGCGTGGTCTTCGGCGAGCACCTGTCGCGCCTGCAGAAAATCGCGGCCGGCTGCGCCCTGATTGGCGTGGGCAACGAATTGCTGCGGCTGGGGGGCATTTCCTGGGAAACCCTGGTGGTCGCCCTGGGCTACCCGCTGTATTTCGTGCTGCGGCGTAAACTCAAGACCGACAACCTGGGCGGGCTGTGGTGGGACATGCTGCTGGTGTGGCCAGTGGCGTTGCTGATCGTGTGGAACGGCAACACTGCGGCGCTGGACACCTTCCCGCGGCTGTATGCGCTGATCCCGATTCTGGGTGCGATCAGTGCGTCGGCGCTGGTCAGCTATATCCTCGCCAGTCGCCTGCTGCCGTTCAGCGTGTTCGGGCTGCTCAGTTACGTCGAACCGGTGCTGTTGATCGGCGTCGCGCTGCTGCTGGGCGAGTCCATCCAGCGGGACGAGTGGATGACCTACCTGCCGATCTGGGCCGCCGTCATGGTGCTGATGGTCGAAGGGGCCAAGCATGTGCTGGCGCAGCGACGGCGCAATAGCGCGTGAGTCACGTCCTGCGCTTTTGATTCTGCCCGGAGGGCGTGGGAGTCCAGCTTGCTGACGATTGGCCGCGCAGCGGTCATAAAACCTGCTGGCAAAGCGTGTCTGGATCACCGCGTGCTCAGGATTTGCTGCCGGTGCCCGGCAGATCGCTAGCAAGCTGAGCTCCCACGGGCTGCGCCCAGAATCAAAAGCGAGACCGACTCTTCAGAGACCAAACCGCTCCAGCTGCATTTCCTGCAGGCGGCTCAACGTGCGGCGAAACGCGAACGCCAGGTAGCCCTCGGTGTACAACTCGACCATGGGCAGCGCCGCTTCGACGTACAACGGCACCTTGCGGTCGTAGCACTCGTCCACCAGGGCAATGAAGCGGCGCACGCCGTCGTCGTAGGGCGACAACTGCGGCAGTTCGCGATCACCGGCCAGCACCTGCTCGACCCCGTCTTCGGTGCCCCGCGCGATCCGCCCTTCCCGTTGCGGCGCACTCAAGGCCGGCACGTCGCTGAGCAGCACAGCCTGATAGCGATCACACAGCTCGATGAAATCCATGGCCGGCAACGGTTGCTCGCAGAGGTCGGCGTAGCGGCACCAGACCACGCTTTTGCTGCTGCGCACCACCCTCAGATGGCGGCGGCCCAACGGCACGGGCTCAGTGGACACCGACACCCCGCCGCTCAAGCGCTCGAACACCGGGAGCAACGCACTGGCGCCCTGCGACGGCGTGACCCAGTAACGCTGATGCGCCTGACCGGGATGCAGGCGATGGTCTTCACCGCCGTCCACCGACACCACCACCATGAACTGATTGATCGCCGCGATGGCCGGCAGAAATCGCTCACGGTTATGGCCAGTGGCGTACAGCTGTTCCGGCAATTGATTGGACGTGCAGACCAACACCACGCCTTCGTCGAACATCGCACGCACCAGACCGCCGAGAATCACCGCATCGCCGATGTCGTTGACGAACAGCTCGTCGAAACACAGCACGCGCACGTCCCGGGCCAGCTCCCGGGCGAGGATCTGCAGCGGCTGAGACGTGCCGGTCAGCTGGAACAGGCGCTGGTGGACCCAACGCATGAAGTGATGAAAATGCTGACGACGGGCCGGGATCGCCAGACTCTCGAAGAACCGGTCCATCAGCCAGGTCTTGCCCCGTCCCACCGGGCCCCACAAGTAGACGCCCTTGATCCGGGCGCGACGGTCGCCGGCGCTCAACGCCTGATAACACATCTGCAATTGCCGGGCGGCATTGCGCTGGGCGTCATCGGGCTGGAAACCCTGGGTGTCCACTGCCTGTTGCCAGGCGTCGAGGGGAGGTAAAGCACTCATCTGATCCGGTCACCGGGGCCTGGAAAGGGCAGCATCAAAGGCTGAGCCATGCATGGTTACATATCCGCAATTGACCTGACAGGGGGATTTGTTTAGTGGCCGAGGTCTTCGGGATTCCGTACCATCCTCACGTTTTGCGCAGCCGGAAACGGCACGCACGTCTTATTTCAAGCATTCAGGTAAACCATGAAACCCGTTCAGCTACGCGCCGATGTCCTGGCCGGATTGACCACGTCCTTTGCCCTGGTGCCCGAGTGCATCGCGTTTGCACTGGTCGCCCACCTCAACCCGCTGATGGGCCTGTACGGCGCCTTCATCATCTGCACACTGACTGCGCTGTTCGGCGGCAGGCCGGGCATGGTTTCGGGGGCGGCCGGGTCGATGGCGGTGGTGATCGTGGCGCTGGTGGTGCAGCACGGGGTGCAATACCTGCTGGCGACGGTGCTGCTGGGCGGTCTGTTGATGGTGGTGTTCGGGCTGCTGCGGATGGGCAAGCTGGTGCGCATGGTGCCGTACCCGGTGATGCTCGGCTTCGTCAACGGCCTGGCGATTGTGATTGCCATGGCCCAGCTGGAGCATTTCAAGGTGGGCGAACACTGGCTCAGCGGGACGCCGCTGTACCTGATGGTCGGGCTGGTGGCGCTGACCATGGCCATCGTCTACCTGCTGCCCAAGCTGACGAAGGCGGTGCCGCCGGCCCTGATCGCGATCCTGGGCGTCGGCGGGCTGGTGTACTTTCTCGGCCTGCCCACGCGCACCTTGGGTGATATGGCGCACATTGCCGGCGGCCTGCCCTCTCTGACCCTGCCGGACGTGCCGTGGACCCTGGAGACCCTGCGCATCATCGGGCCCTACGCGATTCTGATGGCACTGGTCGGCCTGCTGGAAACCCTGCTGACCCTGAACCTCACTGACGAGATCACCGAGACCCGCGGCTACCCGGACCGCGAATGCGTGGCCCTGGGTGTGGCCAACATGGCATCAGGGGTGTGCGGCGGCATGGGCGGTTGCGCGATGATCGGCCAGACCGTGATCAACCTCAGTTCGGGCGGACGTGGACGGCTGTCAGGGATCGTGGCCGGGGTGATGATCCTGATGTTCGTGCTGTTTCTGTCGCCGCTGATCGAACGTATCCCGTTGGCGGCGCTGGTGGGCGTGATGTTCGTGGTGGCACAGCAGACCTTCGCCTGGGCCTCGTTGCGGGTGCTGCACAAAGTGCCGCTGAACGACATGCTGGCGATCATCGCCGTGACCGTCGTGACCGTGCTCACCGACCTGGCCACAGCGGTGCTGTTCGGCATTCTGATCGCGGCCATCAACTTCGCCTGGCAGCAGGCCCGGGAACTGTACGCCGACACCCACGTGGAAGCCGACGGCAGCAAGGTTTACAGCCTGCACGGCACGCTGTTTTTCGCGTCCATCACCCAGTTTCTCAACCAGTTCACCACCGCTGAAGACCCGGCCCGCGTGACGCTGGATTGCCGCCACCTGAGTTTCGTCGACTACTCCGCCATCGCCGCGCTGAAAACGCTGCGTGAGCGCTATGACAAAGCCGGCAAACACCTGCGGGTGATCCACCTGTCGGAGCGCTGCAAACAACTGCTCAAACGCGCGGGCGTGCAGCACGCCTGAGCCACGTGCCACTTTACCTGTAGGCGCCAATGCCCGCTTCTGCAGGAGCCAACTCATTGGCGAAGCGGGCGATGCGTCGTGACTGATACACCGCGCAAGCCTCTTCGCCAACAAGTTGGCTCCTACAGAGAGAAGGTGTCGACGCCCAATGCAGCGTCTGACGGTCAGGCGTCGAACGCCTCCAGCACTTCCTCGGTCGACACCACCTGAGCGTACTCGCCGTGCAGATTGGCCAGTGACATCGCGTGCACCTCCTCGGCCGAGCGCGGGGTGCCAAAGAAATCCGGCTGATCAAAGGTGAAACACGCGTCGTGGGGCACGATCACCTCGAAGCCCAGATTGCCCCCGGCCCGGGCGGTGGATTCGATGGAATTATTGGTGACGACGCCGACGATCACGACCTGCGAAATCCCGTCCGCCCGCAGCCAGGCTTCGAGAAAGGAATGGCAGAACGCATCCGGCACCTGCTTGCTCAGCTCCTGCTCGCCGTCCCGTGGCTCGAACGCCGTCTGGTACTCGACCCCCGGTTGCTGCGGCCAGAACACCGATTCCGGCGACCGGGAAAAATGCCGCACGTGAATCACCGGACGTAGCGCCCCGCGCCAGGCCGCCAGCAGCGCCAGCATCTGTTGCTCGGCCTGCGGATTATTGCGCCGACCCAGTTTCGGATGGTTGATGCCGTCTTGCATGTCGATAACGATCAGCGCAGCGTTGGGGTGCAGTTTCATGTTCAGTGTTTTCTCCGACGGCAAAGGATGCTCGCACTACGATTGACTGAGCATGTAATCAGCAAAGGAAACTCAGGTCCATCCACTCAACGTCAACTGTTCAGGAGATCGACATGACACACCCCACAAACCTCACCGGCAAAGTGGCACTGGTTCAGGGCGGCTCACGCGGCATCGGCGCCGCAATCGTCAAGCGCCTGGCCGAACAAGGCGCAGCAGTGGCCTTTACCTACATCAGCTCCGAAGCCAAAGCCCGTGAATTGCAGGACAGTATTACGTCCGCCGGTGGCAAGGCACTGGCCATCAAGGCCGACAGCGCCAGTGAAACCGAGATTCGCGACGCGGTGAAGACCACGGTTGATACCTTCAGCGGCCTGGACATTCTGGTCAACAACGCCGGCGTGCTGGCCATCGCGCCGCTGGAGGCGTTCACCCTGGAGGATTTCGACAGGACCCTGGCGATCAACGTGCGCAGCGTGTTCATCGCCAGCAAAGAGGCCGCGCCGCACATGAAGGAAGGTGGCCGGATCATCAACATCGGCAGCACCAACGCCGACCGCATGCCGTTTGCCGGTGGCGCAGCGTACGCCATGAGCAAATCGGCCCTCGTGGGCCTGACCAAAGGCCTGGCGCGCGATCTGGGCCCGCGCGGCATCACGGTCAACAACGTGCAGCCAGGTCCCGTGGACACCGACATGAACCCGGCCGATGGCGATTTTGCCGAATCGCTGATGGGGCTGATGGCCATCGCCCGATACGGCAAAGCCGATGAGATTGCAGGGTTCGTGGCGTATCTGGCCGGACCGGAAGCGGGCTACATCACCGGCGCCAGCCTGACCATCGACGGCGGCTTCGGCGCCTGATAAGCCCCGACACGCAGATTCCCTTCCGCCCCGGCTCCATACAAAGGCCGGGGCTGGCGGCTTTGCCGCTTAACCGCATGAAAATTCTGAAAAAAAGTTTTGCCTTCGCCAAACGTTTCGACTACATTAGCGCGCCTCGACAGACGGAACATGTCTGAAGAGATACGGTGAAGTGTCCGAGTGGCTTAAGGAGCACGCCTGGAAAGTGTGTATACAAGAAATTGTATCGAGAGTTCGAATCTCTCCTTCACCGCCATATTCGATGCAAATAAAACCCCTGACTTCTTACGAGAATCAGGGGTTTTTTGTTTTGGGGGCGCGCGTACCGCTTGATGCTTCTGGCTGTGTTTACGCTTGGCACTACAGTAACTAACCACACGCAACCATTAAGCACACGTCGCACGACGCGCGCCATTCCAAGTTACGAAACATAATTAAGAACTATGATGAAAGCGGGGGAGATCCAACCGGGCTAATGCTTGCGGGTGCATCTTCACTTGTTACGCGTATGAGCGTGCCAGCGCAGTGATCAGATGGCTGAAAGCATTCTGGTCCGCCGATGGCAGTTTCCGGAGTGTCAGCACCATACTGTTTTCTTCGACACTCAGTTCGCCAAATGCTTCCGGCGTGCGTTTGCCGGTAATGATGTAAGCGATGTCCAGTGTCCCGGAGGTCGCCACCAGATAATCTGCCTTTGGCATCCTATGCCCGCTTTCATAATGACCCTGTGCATTGGGCTGCACACCGCCCAACTCTGCAAGCGCGTGCTGCGTCAACTTATTGCGAAGCCGCTCTTGCTTCAGCCTACTACTAAACGTGTCCATGCTCTTTCGCCTTGTCACGGTATCTAAGTATGAATCCGCCAGTCTATCTCGCTCAGGGACTTCAACAAGACCCATGCAGATAGCTTTTGCGCCACAATCATCCGTTTGGATATCAGCGCGGCAGGCAATACGACACTTCCAAATATTGATGGAACCGCTCATACAAAGATCGCGATTCACCAGGCTCATTCCGTTGAGGGCGCATTGTTAAGATCGCTGTTCAGCGCCACAATAATCTGCGTGCGCCACGTTCTTCACGCCCCACTTAAGCCGTACTAATGAAACACGAGTATGGGCGCCATACCTCTGAATAGATACCGCTGTTGACCCTTGCGCCATTCATATGAATATTGAAAGTGGGAATGCCAACGAAATCAACCGCACGCATCGGTAGCCCATTTGCTTAATCGATCAAAGGTCGTCGCGTCATCCCCCATGTGCTCGACCGACGGAACGCAAGTGGCTGGAAAGCGCTGCGCACATCCAGCACAATCCGAGCGCGTTGACGGCCACCAACGGCCTGCCCTCTGTCAGCCCACATCCAATAACAGGAGATACCCGCCGCATGAACGCAAACGACTGGAACGAAGCTGCACTGGCGAAGTACATCGTGACCAATCCTGTGTTGCAGGCTGAAATCCAGGACCTGAGCCCCGAAGAGCAAAAGAACCAGACGCTTTGGGCCTTCGAAGACGAAGCGGAAAGCCAGGGCATCGAAACCTGGGAACTGGCGCTGCAGTTCATCGCAGACAGCCCGGAGCAGCTCAAGGAAATGCGTCTGGCCGCACACCAGCAAGCGGCCGAAGCGCTGGGCATGGATTGGGACGAATACCGCCAACTCAATGACCTCGACGACTGAACCGCACCCCTGCCCCACCGCCCCCTGCCAGGCCGCCCGCATTGAACCGCTGTGCGGCCTGCAACCCTGACTTGTCGGTCACCCTTAGCGCTTTACCTGCCCCTTGCAGGTGAGTAACTTCTGCGCACTCTCAAAACAAAAAGGATTCGCGTCATGAGTGATTTGGTCTCCTACCAACTGGATGACGGCATCGCTACCCTCACCTTGAGCAACGGCAAGGTCAACGCGATCAGCAACGACCTGGTTGTCGCGCTCAACGCGGCGCTGGATCAGGCAGAGAAGGACCGCGCGGTGGTCATTCTCACCGGCCAGCCGGGCATCCTGTCCGGCGGTTACGACCTCAAAATCATGACCTCAAGCCCACAGGCAGCACTGGACCTGGTGTTCGCCGGTTCCACCCTGGCCCGGCGCATGCTGTCCCATCCGTTTCCGATTGTCGTGGCGTGCACCGGCCATGCCGTGGCCAAGGGCGCCTTCCTGCTGCTGTCAGCGGACTACCGCATCGGCGTCGACGGGCCTTTCAGCATCGGTCTCAACGAAGTACAGATCGGCATGACCATGCACCACGCCGGCATCGAGCTGGCCCGTAATCGCCTGAGCAATGCTGCCTTCGGCCGCTCGGTCATCAACGGCGAAATGTTCGACCCCAACGGCGCGGTTCAGGCCGGCTTCCTCGACAAAGTGGTGCCGGTGCAGGAGCTCCAGGAAGCGGCGCGTACGGCAGCGCTGCAGTTGAAGAAAATCAACATGAGCGCCCACAAGAACACCAAGCTCAAGGCGCGCAAGGCGTTTCTCGACACGCTGGACCAGGCCATCGAGGCCGACCGCCACCAGGCGCTGTGACTTAGCCCGCCGGGGGGACGCGGGCTGGCGACGGGCGAATTCCGGCGTCATTCATAAGCGCCAAAAACCCCTGCGAACTCACGACCTTCGGCTGACTCTGATCAGGTAGAACCGCGCCACGCTGCGCCCCTGCCACTCCTACAAGAAGCGAATCCATCATGGGCCGAGTCGTTGCCGCCGCCGTGTACAGTGAAGGGAAGAAAGTCACCGACATCACCCTCGATCAGGGCGCCGAATGGGCCGCCAAGCCCGGTCATTTTGTCTGGATCGGCCTGGAGCAGCCCAGCACAGAACAGTTGGCAGTGCTGCAAAAGCAGTTCTGCCTGCACGAGCTGGCCATCGAAGACGCGCTGGAGGTCCACAGCCGGCCCAAGCTGGAGACCTTCGGCGACGCACTCTTCATCGTCACCTACGCGCCGATCCGCGAGAACGGCAAGCTGATCTTCATCGAAACCCATATCTTCGCCGGCAAGGGCTACATCATCACCTCGCGCAACGGTGACTCCAAATCCTATGGACTGGTGCGCCAGCGCTGCGAGGCGCGACCGTTGCTGCTGGAGCACGGGGAAGATTTCGTGTTGTACGCACTGCTGGACTTCGTCACCGAGAACTACCAACCGGTGACAGAGGCCATTCACTTCGAGCTGGAGGAACTGGAACAGAGCGTCCTCAGCACTGACCTCAATGAATCGGACATCCATCGCATCCACAGCCTGCGTCGCGACCTGTTGCGCCTGCGGCGGTACGTGTCGCCCATGGTCGAGATCGGCGAAGAGCTGCAGAAGCTGAGCTTTCCGTTTATCGACAAGAACATGCGGCCATACTTTCGCGATGTGGAGATTCACGTGAAGCGGCAGATGGAAGACCTCGCCGCCCTGCGTGACATCGCCAGCCAGACCATCGAAATCGGCTTGCTGCTGGAGTCATCGCGGCAAAGCCTGACCCAGCGCAAATTCGCCGCCTGGGCCGCCATTCTGGCGTTCCCCACGGCCATTGCCGGCATTTACGGCATGAATTTCGAGAACATGCCGGAGCTGACCTGGCACTACGGCTACTTCACCGTGCTGGGCGTGATCGTGGGGGGGTGTTCGATCCTGTTCGCCAGCTTCAAGCGGTCGGGGTGGTTGTAGGGTGATGCTGTAGGAGCCAACGTGTTGGCCAAGCGCAACCCAATGCAATCTGTAGGAGCCAACTTGTTGGCGAAGCGGCTGATGCGGTGTGTCAGATAACGCTTCGCGAACAAGTTCGCTCCTACAGAGACGCGGGTTCAAGCCGCTTTCGACCCACCCGCCACAAACCGCATCATCCATTCCGCCACGGTGATGCCGTGATGGTCTTTATTCAGGCTGGCGATGCCCTGGGTGTAAACCTGTTCGCCCAAGGCCTCCTGACGGATATCCAGCAGCGTGCGCGAGTAATCGTGGATGAATTCCGGGTGGCCCTGGAAGCACAGCACCTGATCGCCGATGTGGTACGCCGCGAACGGGCAGAAATCGCTGGACGCAATCACTTGGGCGCCTTCGGGCAGCGCGGTGACCTGATCCTGGTGGCTGATCAGCAGCGTCAGGGTGTCCACTTCCGGCGACATCCACGCCGTGGCAGGCCCGAGGGTGTACTGGTGAATGCCGACGCCCCAGCCCTGGGTCGCGCGTTCGGACTTGCCGCCCAGCAACAGAGCCAGTAATTGGTGGCCGAAGCAAATGCCCAGCAACTTGTCGCCACGCTTGTAGCGTTCAAGCAGGTAAATCTTGAGGGTTTCAATCCAGGGATCGGTGCCGAAGGAGTCGGCTTTGCTGCCGGTCACCAGATAAGCGTCAAACTGTTCGTCATCGGCGGGGTACTGACCCTGCATCACGTTATAGACCGTGAAATCGGCCGGGATCGGCTGGCGCGCGAACAATGATTCGAACATCCGCCCGTAGCCCTGATACTGCTCGACCAGTTCCGGGCGCAGGACGTCGGTTTCCAGAATGCAGATGCGTAACGACATAAAAATTACCTGAAGCGCTGAAGGCGAAAATGCACAGGCTCAAGCCTGCCTTGAATGGTCACATCAAGGCAAGACCCGTTTGAGCGCTGTGCAATAGCGCGTAAACCCGCGTCCGGTTTATGCGCCGTACTCAGAACCGTTTGCCGCTCAGCGCCCTCTCCAGCAGCAGGGAGGGCGGCGTGAAACGTTCACCGTAGCGGTCGGCCAACAGGTTCGCGCGAGTGATGAAGTCCTTGAGCCCGTACTGATTGATGAACTGCAGCGCCCCACCGGTCCAGGCCGGAAAGCCGATGCCCAGCATCGAGCCGGTATTGGCATCGGCCGTCGACAGCAAGACCCCTTCCTCCACGCAGCGCACCGTTTCGATGGCCTGGACAAACAGCAAACGGTCGCGGATGTCCTGCGCCGAAAGCTGCACATCCGCTTTCTCGAAAAGGGTTTTCAACGCGGGCCACAGGCGCTTGGGCGCACCGTCCGGGTAGTCATAAAACCCGGCCCCGGCCGCCTTGCCCAGGCGTTTGTACTCATTGACCAGCAAATCGATCAGGGCATCGGCCGGATGCGCGGGCGCCTTCACGCCATCCCGGGCCAGGTCCTTCTGTGTTTGCTTGCGGATGTGGCTCATCAGGCTCAAGGACACTTCGTCCGAGACCGCCAGGGGCCCCACCGGCATGCCCGCCTTGCGCGCTTCGGTTTCGATCATCGCCGCCGACACGCCTTCGCCGAGCATCGCGATGCCCTCCCGGGTAAACGTGGCGAACACCCGTGAGGTGAAAAAACCTCGACGGTCGCTGACCACGATCGGGGTCTTGCCGATCTGCTGGACGAAGTCGAAAGCCCGGGCCAGGGTCATGTCATTGGTGCGCGCGCCCTTGATGATCTCCACCAGCCGCATCTTGTGCACCGGGCTGAAAAAATGAAGGCCGATGAAGCGCTCCTGACGCAATACTGCGGTCGCCAGGCCGGTGATCGGCAAGGTGGAGGTGTTGGAGGCAATCACGGCGTTGGTCAGGACGAACTGCTCGGCCGACGCACTGACCTGGCCTTTGAGCTCGCGGTTTTCGTACACCGCTTCGATGATCAGGTCGCAGCCGCCCAGGTCACTGTCGCGGCCGGTGGTCCTGATCCGCGCCAATGTGGCGTCACGGTGCTGGGCATTGATACGTCCGGCGGCGAGCTGTTTATCCAGCAGTTTTTGCGCGTAGTCCTTGCCCTTCTGTGCAGTCGTCAGGTTGACGTCCTTGAGCACCACGTCGACGCCGGCGCAGGCGCTGACGTAGGCGATGCCTGCGCCCATCATGCCAGCGCCGATCACACCCACTTTGCGGGTGGTGTAAGGCGGCGGCCCCTTTGGCCGAGAACCGCCGCTGTTGACCCGATTGAGCTCGAACCAGCTGCCGATCATATTCTTGGCGACCTGCCCGGTGACCAGTTCGGTGAAGTAACGCGCTTCGATCAGCTGTGCGGTGTCGAAGTCCACCTGGGCGCCTTCAACGGCGGCGCTGAGGATCTTCTCAGGCGCCGGGTAGCAACCCTGGGTCCGGGCGCGCAAGGCGGCAGGTGCCATGGCCAGCATGTGCGCCATGGCCGGATGGGATGGTGTGCCGCCGGGAAGTTGATAGCCGGGCACGTCCCACGGCTGCAGGGGCGAGGGATTGGCCAGAATCCACTGCCGCGCCTTGTCCTGCAGATCGTCGATGTCCGCAGCGAGCTGATCGATCAGCCCGGCTTTCAGCGCCTGCCGCGCATTCAGGGTCTTGCCATCCATCAACAGCGGCAGGGCTTTTTCCAGCCCGATCATCCGCACCAGCCGCACCGTGCCCCCGCCGCCGGGCAATAGCCCCAGCGTGACTTCCGGTAAACCGACCCGCAGCTGTTTGTGATCCAGGGCAATGCGGTGATGACAGGCCAGGCACAACTCCCAGCCACTGCCGAGCGCTGATCCGTTGAGCGCCGCCACCACCGGCTTGCCGAGGGTTTCCAGCACCCGCAGCTGCGCCTTGAGGCCGAGGATCATCTGGAACAACCATTGGCTGCGGGAAGAGTCGACCTGGATCAGTTCAATCAGGTCTTCGCCCATGGAAAAGGTCTTCTTGGCCGAGGTAATGATGACCCCGGTGATGTGCGCTTTTTCGGCGATCAGCCGGGCCACGACCTGGGACATGGCCTCGCGGTAGGTGCTGTTCAGGGTGTTGGCGTTTTGATCGGGCAGGTCGAGGGTCAGCGTAACGATCTGATCCGGGCCCGTGGCGTACTGAATGGGGTCAGTCATGCGGTCGTGATTCCTGAAACTGTTTTAGGGAGGGCCTGGAGTGGGCGCAAGCGTGACTCAGACCCGCTCGATAATCGTCGCGATGCCCATGCCGCCGCCGACGCACAACGTGGCCAGGCCGTAGCGCAACTGACGGGTTTCCAGTTCATCGAGCAGCGTCCCGAGGATGACGCAGCCGGTGGCGCCCAGCGGGTGACCCAACGCGATGGCGCCCCCGTTGACATTGACCTTGCTGGCGTCCACCCCGGTGTCCTTGATGAACTTGAGCACCACCGAGGCGAAGGCTTCGTTGACTTCGAACAGGTCGATGTCGGCCAGGGTCAGCCCTGCCCGGGCCAGCGCCTTGCGTGCTGCGGGCGCCGGGCCGGTGAGCATGATGGTCGGATCGGTGCCGGTGACGGCTGCGGCAACGACCCGCGCCCGAGGCCTGAGCCCCAGTTCGCGCCCCTTCTCGGCCGAGCCGATCAACATGGCCGCCGCGCCGTCGACAATCCCTGAGCTGTTACCGGGGGTGTGAACGTGGTCAATGCGTTCGACGTGGCTGTAGACCCGCAGCGCGGTGGCGTCATAGCCCCTTTTGCCCATGGCCTCGAAGCTGGGCTTGAGCGCGCCGAGCCCTTGCAGGGTCGACTCCGCGCGGACCAACTCATCGTGGTCCAGCAACAACGTGCCGTTCTGGTCCTTGACCGCGACCAGTGATTTGCGAAATGCCCCGGTCTGCTGAGCCCGCGCCGCCTTGCGCTGGGAATCCAGGGCGAACACGTCGAGGTCGTGACGGCTGAATCCTTCCACCGTGGCAATCAGGTCCGCGCCAATGC
Organism: Xanthomonas sp. WHRI 1810A; assembly: GCF_040202885.1. Lineage (NCBI taxonomy): Bacteria > Pseudomonadati > Pseudomonadota > Gammaproteobacteria > Lysobacterales > Lysobacteraceae > Xanthomonas > Xanthomonas sp. WHRI 1810A. Next base: position 51,445 of record NZ_JBEGED010000024.1, on the reverse strand, counting down.
CTTGCGGGGTGTAATGGGTGTGAAGGTGGGTTTGCGGGTCCAGCACCCAGGCGCCGCCGTCGCTGCCCATGGGCACCCGCGACATCGACTCCACTCCGCCGACCACCACCAGGTCTTCAAAGCCGGAACGGACTTTCATCGCCCCCATGTTCACCGCTTCGAGCCCCGACGCGCAGAAGCGGTTGATCTGTACGCCCGCCGCCTCAACTGCCCAGTTGGCGACCAGGGCGGCGGTCCGGGCGATGTCGGCACCCTGCTCGCCGATGGGTGTCACGCAGCCCAGTACGATGTCATCGACCTGCGAGGTGTCCAGGTGATTGCGCACCTGCAGTTCACTCAGCAACCCCGCCATCAGTTGCACCGGTTTGACGCTGTAAAGCGCGCCTCCGGGTTTTCCCTTGCCCCGCGGTGTTCTCACCGCGTCGAATATGAACGCTTCGGTCATCGGATCCCTCGCTGCCTGCTTGTTTTTTTTATGCTGACACCCAAACGGTCATCTCAATCGGGTTGCCGATTGAAGTGGTAAAGCGTGTGGACTGGGTGACAGGTTGTTCATGGTCGGATGTTGCGGCCTCGGACGAACGGTAGTGAGCTATCGGGTTCCGGATTAGGGTGCCCGACCCGTCTAGCAAGGGTGTGACTGGGTACCGCCCTCATTTGAATGCACTTTTTATCGCCAAACGGCATGAGACTAATAGCGAACCGATCTAAGGCGCGTCGCACGCCGACTCTAAGGTTAAGTCAGTAGCAGAAGCGCACATAACAATGACTCTCCTTTAAGCGCCCACGCCTGTGGTCTTTTTGCCCGGGTACCTGCTCTTTTGACTTCACCTTTGCCAGCTGCCCGCTTCTCTTTACGGATGAAGCCGGTGAGCTTCTGTCGCTCAGGAATAACAAAAAGAAGGCAAACGCCATGTTCAAGCATTCGAAAGTACGTCAGGCGGGACTTATCGTTTTCGCTACCACGCTGTTGCTGATTTTGCCGAATATGACGCGGCTGTTCGGCTGACTGAGCGTAGCCGCTCGCGCCAGATTTGCATGGTCTAAAACGTCCGGTTTTTTTTACGGTGACGTCTGCTTGTGGCGCGGGGCGGATCACACGGCCCTTTTGGGAGCAATCGGAGGTAACGACGGTCGCGATGCGGTATGTCTGACGCGCCTGGATATTGCGATTGGGTGAATATCCGTTTTTTGTGTGCGCTGTTGTTATGGTTCCGCCCTTACGGCGGGTCACTTTCGAAAAGCGCGAAAGTAACCAAAGCGCTCTTGCTCCCGGTTTGGCCCTCCTTCGTCGGGTTCCCTCACTCCGGCGACGCTCCGTGGGCACGCCGCCAACGGCCATCCATGGCCTGGGGCGGCTAGCGCGGCATCCATGCCGCGCTGCCCACTCCGCGCCGCCTGCGTTCAGCCTGCACCCAAGTCGCGTTTTGTGGTGCCTGGGCTGGCGTGGACGAAGATCAAAAGCAAAGCGCGCTTTGCGCTCTGATCGTCCCCACGCTCCGCGTGGTAATGCAGCCCTGGACGCTCCGCGTCCAATGACGCAAAGCGTTATGAGAGCCGCTACCACGCGGAGCGTAGGAGCAATCAGACACGGCTGTTCGTCTGACTGAGCCTAGCCGCTCGCGCCAGATTTACATGGTCTAAAACGTCCGGTTTTTTTACGGTGACGTCTGCTTGTGGCGCGGGGTGGATCACACGGCCCATGTAGGAGCTGACGAGCCCGTGCGAGGCTCCGGGGTCGCGCTCGACCGATGCGGTTTGTCTGACACACCCCAGATCGTGTGAATATCCGTTATTGCGGGTGTTGCTGATATCGGTTCCGCTCTTACAGCGGGTCACTTTTGGCAAAGGCGCCCCAAAAGTAACCAAAAACGCTTTGCTCCTGGTTTGGCCCTCCTTCGTCGGGTTCCCTCACTCCGGCGACGCTCCGTGGGCACGCGCCGAACGGACATCCATGTCCTGACGGCGCTTACCGGGCATCCATGCCCGGTATCCCACTACGCATCGCCTGCGTTCGGCCTGCACCCAAGTCGCGATTTGTGGTGTCTGGACTGGCGTGGATGAAGATCAAAAGCGAATGAAGAAGCCTGATCGTTCCCACGCTCCGCGTGGTAATGCAGCCCTGGACGCTCCGCGTCCAATAACGCAGAGCGTCATGAGAGCCGCTACCACGCGGAGCGTGGGAGCGATCAGAATAGTTGACCACTACATTCTTCTGGTTCTTCTGGCGTGTGGAGATTTCGCAGACGACATAAATTGCGACTTTGGGAGGCCGAGCGCAGGCGTTGCGCAGGGGACAGCGCGGCATGGATGCCGCGCTAGCCGCCCCAGGCCATGGATGGCCGTTGGCGGCGCGTCCCCGGAGCAATGCCGGAGCGAGGGAACCCCGACGAAGGAGGGGCCGGACACGGGAGCGAGACCTTTTGGTTACTTTTGCGGCGTTTGGCAAAAGTGACCCGCCGTAAGGGCGGAACCGATATCAGTCACGCCCCCAATAATGGATATACACACAAACCAACCCTGTCAGACACACCGCATCGCGCCCGTCGTTACCTCCGAATGCTCCTACAGGAGTCCGCGTCACCCGCTGACGACCGGGCGTGTCAGGTGAGCCGCATCGGTCGCGCGCAAGCTCGGCAGCGCCTACTGGTAACCGCGTAAGCAGTGGGCTCAGCTCTGCCGCTGAACCTGCAACATCGGCGCGGGCACCGCTTTTGGCGTTGGGGTTGGCGTCGGGGTGGCCACCGGAACTGTTGGGGACACCAGCACTTTGGCGTGCATCTGCTCACAGCCGCCGCCCCGGCGCATGCCGCGTACCGGGCAGGCGTCCAGGTAATCCAGACCCACCGCCAGCTTCAAATGGCGCTCGGGAATCGCCAGCTGATTGGTCACATCAAAGCTGTACCAGGCGTCATCGATCCACGCTTCGGCCCAGGCGTGACTCGCCAGATGCTCACTGTTCTCGCTGTACAAATAGCCTGACACGTAACGTGCCGGCACCCCGAGGCTGCGGGCGCAGGCCAGGAACGCGTGGGTGTGGTCCTGACACACGCCGGCCTTGCTGGCAAACGCTTCGGCGGCACTGGTGTGCACTTCCGTCGCCCCCGGCGTGTACGTGATGTGCTGGCTGAGCGCGTGCATCAGATCGATCAGACCGGTGCGGTCCCGGCGCCTGGCGCATTCCTTGGCGGCGAAGCTGCGGATGGCCTCGTCCGCTTCGGTCAGGCGAGTGAAGCGCAGGAACGGCAGTGCCGATTGCGACTCATGTTCGGCTTCGCGTTTTTCATCGATATCGACCTGACCGCGAGCGCCGATGACGATGGCTTCGTGAGGCTCGTCCAGGGTCAGGACGTGGAGGATATTGCCGAACGGATCGATCTGGGCGCGCACCGGGCGCGGCAGGGTCAAGTGCCAGCTCAGGACCTGCTGGCGTTCGCTGTCATGGGGGGTCAGACGCAAATACTGGATGCTGGCGCGGACCTGATCCTCATAGTGGTAGGTGGTCTCGTGGCTAATTGAGAGTCTCATGCAGCCTCCAGATAAGATGTGTGGATGACACTACCCAGTTGGGCCAGCAGCGGAATGAATTCGTTCAACCACTCATGCAGGCCTTCATCGAGGATTTCGTCGATGCCGGTGTAGCGCAGACGTGCATCAAGCTCGGCCGCCAGGCGTTGTGCCGGGCGTCCATTGGCGCCAGGCAAGCTGGCGAGAATCATGTCCAGTTCTTCGAGGCACGCGCGCAGCGAGCGCGGAATATCGGCACGCAACAGCAGCAATTCCGCGACCTGGCGGGCGCCCGGTGCATCGCGGTAGACCTCGGTGTAGGCCTCGAACGAGGACAACGCGCGCAATAACGCGCTCCACTGGTAATAGCCGGCCGCGGAACTGTCGGCAGCGGCGTTAGCCTGCGGCCCGCGCAATTCGAGCATTTCGTAGCGGGCGTCGAGCATGCGCAGGGTGTTGTCCGCACGTTCGATAAAGGTGCCCAGGCGAATGAAACGGAAGGCATCGTTACGCATGATGGTGCCGTAGGTGGCACCGCGAAACAGGTGCGACCGCTCCTTGACCCACTCGCAGAACCGGCTCATGCCGTAGCGGCTGAGGCCTTGTTCGGCGATGCCGCGAATTTCCAGGTACGTGGCGTTGATGTTTTCCCACATGTCGGCGGTAATCCGCCCACGCACCGCATGGGCGCTGGCCCGCGCCGCGCCGAGGCAGCTGTAGATGCTGGCGGGGTTCTCCGGGTCCAGGGCGAAAAAATGCAGCAAGCGTTCGGCGTGCAATTCGCCGTGGCGCTCGAGGTAGTCGTCCAGGGTTCCAGTGATCAACAGCGGCATGGCAATTTCGTTGAGCCCGTCGCCGCTGCCATCCTGCGGCATCAGGGACAGCGAATAGCTGACGTCGAGCATCCGCGCGAGGTTTTCAGCCCGCTCCAGGTAGCGCGACATCCAATATAAATCCGAGGCAGTTCTACTTAGCATTGGCAGGCATCCTTAATCCTCGACCACCCAGGTGTCTTTGGTTCCGCCACCCTGCGACGAGTTGACCACCAGCGATCCTTCACGCAGCGCAACGCGCGTGAGTCCCCCGGGGACAACACGGGTTTCGCGGCCAGCCAACACGAACGGGCGCAGGTCGATGTGTCGCGGAGCGATGCCGTTTTCGACAAAGGTCGGGCACGTGGATAGGCACAGCGTGGGTTGAGCGATGTACAAGTGGGGCTTGGCTTTGAGCCGGGCACGGAAGGACTCGATCTCGGCCGCCGTGGCAGCAGGGCCGACCAACATGCCGTACCCGCCCGAACCCTGGGTTTCCTTGACAACCAGATCGCCGAGGTTAGCCAGCACGTGGGACAGCTCTTCGGGCTTGCGGCACTGCCAGGTCGGCACGTTCTTCAGGATCGGCTCTTCATCGAGGTAGAAACGAATCATGTCAGTGACAAACGGGTAGATCGATTTGTCGTCGGCCACGCCGGTACCAATGGCGTTGGCCAGCACGACATTGCCCGACCGATAGGCCGACAGCAGGCCCGGCACACCGAGCATCGAATCCGGATTGAACGCCAGCGGGTCGAGGAACGCATCGTCCAGGCGGCGGTAAATCACGTCGACCGGCTTGGCACCGTCGGTGGTGCGCATGAACACTCGGTCGTCACGCACAAACAGATCCGCGCCCTCCACCAGCTCCACGCCCATTTCCCGCGCCAGAAAGGCGTGCTCGAAAAAGGCGCTGTTGAAACGTCCAGGGGTCAGCACCACGACGCTGGGGTTGTCCAGCGGGCTGGAACTCTTGAGCGTGTCGAGCAGCAGATTGGGGTAGTGATCGATGGGGGCAATGCGTTGCGCGGCGAACAGTTCGGGGAACAGGCGCATCATCATCTTGCGGTCTTCGAGCATGTAGCTCACACCGCTTGGGGTGCGCAGGTTGTCTTCCAGGACGTAATAGGTTCCGTCCCCATCACGCACCAGATCGACACCGGAGATGTGCGAATACAGGTCACGGTGCAGATTAAGCCCTTGCATCGCCAGCTGGTATTGCTCGTTGGCCAACACCTGTTCGGCGGGAATGATCCCGGCCTTGATGATGCGCTGATCGTGATAGAGGTCGGCGAGAAACATGTTCAGCGCCTTGACGCGCTGGATGCAACCGCGCTCGACCACGCGCCATTCGCTGGCGGGGATGCTGCGGGGAATGGTATCGAACGGAATCAGGCGTTCAGTGCCCTGCTCGTCACCGTACAGCGTGAAGGTAATCCCGGCGCGATGAAACAGAAGATCGGCCTCACGCCGACGCTGAGCCAGCAACTCAGGTGGCGCTTCGCCCAACCAGCGGGCGAATTCCCGATAATGCGGGCGGACCACACCGCCTGCATCGTACATTTCGTCGTAAAAGGTGCGGATCATGCCGTACTCCTTGTCACCATGGACACATGAGCCTTCGCAAGGCCCGTGCCAGCGGCATAAACGCTTGATAATCAACGGGTTGAACATTACCGACCAGACCTTCGCACCGTTCCTGTGCAAGAAGCGCCCTGACCCGTTCCCATGCGCCTCAAAGAGAAGCGTGCCGCCGCTGAAAAAACTATTACCAGCATAGTCAGAGTTGATTTCACGGCCGCGGTTTATTTCTTGATACTCGCCCCATACCGGCCGACAGGCGTCTGCAAGACTGCCGTCATCGCCACAAGACTTCCCTTTATGCCGCTCAGATTGAGCGGCTTTTTTTTGGCTGATTTTTGGGGTGCAGCGGAGATGAATCGTGGGGGACAGCGGCAAGCTGCAAGCTGCAAGCTGCAAGCTGCAAGCTGCAAGCCATAAGCTTCACGCTTCAAGTGCCCGGATTCAAGCCACAGACCTGATCCGTTTTTGCTTACAGCTTGAAGCTTGAGGCTTGCAGCTGCTCCCCGGCGTCAATTGAGCCGCTTGATCTCCTGTGTCACGCCCCACCCTTCCACCTCCCCGTCCAGCGGGTCAATGACGGTCTGCAGGTCCTGCTCGAAATCGCCGATCCCGTCATAGGTGGCGTACATCACTTTGCTCAGCTGCAAATGCCATGCGCCGTCGTCCCGCGCATTGATTTGAGCGTTGATGGATTCACCGCGAAATTGATCAGCCGCCTGACGTGCCCGCTCCTCGTCCGGGAAGACAGCGTAGAACTCGATGGGATGGATACGTGCGAAGTCGAAACCGCCTTCCTTCATGCGGCGCAGTACGTTACTGCTGATGTCTTCTTGATAGGCTGTGCTCATGAAACGTCCTCCTATACAACGATAGATAGAGTTTCAACTATCCCCGAACGTCCTCTCCCAGAGGGCCGTTACACGGCAGACAATCTGCCGTGCGGGACTCAAGCATGTCGCTACAAGGCCGGCGCTGTTTGTACAAACCGGACATCGAGACTCGAGCTGGCTCGGGTAGATGATTCACCGGCCTCATTTGCAGACTACGCCCATTAATAGCGAGTTGCCAATTGCCGCAGCGGGCGTAATCGAGGGTCGAAGATCAGGACGCTTCGACGATGGAAATGATCTGTACGGCGTTCTGCTCTTTAAGTGTTTTTACGGTGGGCTCGGCTGTTCGGCCGTCCAGATCATTGAGATCCAGGTCGCTGGCCACCGGAAACAGGGCCGGACGCAGATGCTGAGCCGCTTCCTCTTCACTGGGACGCTGCTCGGATTCGAGATCGAGGGTCTGCTGTACGCCATCTTTATCCAGAAACGAAATGGTCCAGACTTTCATCAATATCTCCTCAACCAGGCCGCACACCGGCCTACCCCAATCGGACTTCGGGTCTTGTTGTTTCGTTCAACCTGTTTGTGGCCCTGGGCGCTGCGTGTCAGGCAAAAAAAGAGGCCGCAGTGGCCTCTTTTTTCAACAGCGTTTTTCCAGCCTACGGCTTGGCGTCGATGACCCCGGCCGTGTTGTCCAGCAGGCTCTTGGTGGCCGTTTGCAGGAAGCTGTCGAGCTTGTTGCGCAGCTCGGACACGTCCGGCGCATCCGGAACCAGCTCGGCATGAGGCTTGTTGCCCAGGGTGTAGGCGTAGATTTTCGGCTCCATGTCCTTGGGCTCGATCAGGATGCGGTCACCCGTGACGATGGCCACGGTCTGTTCGCTGCCCGACGGCTTGATCACGCCGAAGCCCTTGTCGCCTTCCGGCAGGTTCAGCAAATCACGGCCCCAGCACTGGTGGACGGTGTCGCCACCCAGACGGCCCATGATGGTGGGCACGATGTCGATCTGGGTGCCGACGATGCTGCTGCGCGTCCCGAACTTGTCCTGCAGCCCCGGCGCGATCATCAGCATCGGCACGTTGAAGCGACCCAGGTCCATTTCGGTGATCTGCTCGTTGTTGCCGAAGCCGTGGTCGCCGACGACGATGAACAGGGTGTCTTTGTAGTACGGTTCTTTCTTGGCCTTCTCGAAGAACTGACCCAGCGCCCAGTCCGAATAACGCATGGCGGTCAGGTGTTCATCCAGCGAACCGTGGCCAGTCACACGTTCCACCGGCAGGTTGGCCGGCAGTGCGTACGGCGTGTGATTGGATAGCGTCTGCAACAGGGCGTAGAACGGACGGTCCTGGCCTTCGCGGGCTTTGAGTTCCTGTGCGCCGCGATCAAACATGTCCTGGTCGGACACGCCCCACGTCGGGTCGGAGAACACCGGATTGACGAAGTCGTTACGGCCGATGAAGTTGGTCATGCCCTGGTTGCTGAAGAAGCCGGACTGGTTGTCCCAGGCGAAATCACCGTTGTAGACATACACGTCATCGTACTTGCGCGCGCCGCTGAGCAGTTGCGGCAGGCCGGACAGCTTGTGGCTGCCTTCGGGCGTCTGCATCAGGTACTCAAAACCCGGCAGGTTCGGGAAGCAGGCCATGGTGGCGAACATCCCCTGGTGGGTATGGGTGCCGTTGGAGAAGAAGCGATCGAACAGCAGGCCTTCCTTGGACAGCTTGTCGAAATACGGCGTGATGTTGGATTCGTCACCCAGCGCGCCGACCGAATGACCGGCGAAGCTCTCCATCAGGATGACGACGACGTTCTTGATCGGCAGGGTCTTGTCGGCCGGTGGCGAAAAGTCGCGACGCACCGCAGCCGTGTCCGGGTCCACCAGCTTGTCGTTGGCGGTCAGCAGCATGTCGCGCACGGTCTGTTGCGCCTGTGCGGGCGGTATCGTGCCCTTCCAGATGTTGTCGCGGTCTTCGGACATCCGGCTCTTGGCGGCAGCGATCAGGGTCAGCGTGCCGTTGAGGCCCAGGGTGTTGGCGAAGTTGGATTCGGTGGTGTAAGCATCACCCCAGCGCAGTGGCGGGCCCTGGCGCAAGGTACCGCGCGCGGCGACCACGGCGATCAGCAGGCAGACCACAAAGACGCCGATGCGCGCATACCACGGCGCCACCTTGCGATTGCTGGAACTGCTCAGATTGAGCTGACCGGCAGGCCGGGTGGCGCGATCCACACCCTTGAACACCAGGCTAAGCAGCCAGGTGACCACGGCCCATGCCAGCAGATAGCGCACCACCGGATAGCCATACCACAGCATGCTCAGCACGGTTTTCGGGTCTTCTTTGACGTACTGGAACACCAGCCCGTTCAGACGCTGGTGGAATTCGCGGTAGAAATCCATCTCCATCAGGCCGAAGAAGGTGGTCAGGCTGGCGACCAGCGTCAGCCAGAAACGGAACACGCCGCGCGCCGCCATCAGGCGCGCACTGAACAGCGCCAACAGCAGGGGAATCAGGAGGTAGACGACCAACCGCAGGTCAAATCGCAGACCGTTGACGAAGGCTTCGATAAAGGTCGAAGCCGGCGTCTGGCCAATCCCTTCGCGGTTATAGACCAGCAGCGCAACGCGCAACAGGGTGTAAAGCACCATCAACACCAGACCGCTGAGCAGCGTGTAAGCCAGGTGAGATTTGACGGTAGGTTGCGGCGAGCGCGCTGGAGCGTCCGTTTTGGCCATTGTTCTAGGATCCGTTGGATTCAGGTTGATATTCACAGAGCGGTGCCCAGACAAAAGACGTCGGTCAGGGTTCGCGGTGGCAAATAGTACGTGATCGCTCAGCGTTTACCACTGATCCAACTGATTCTTCATACCTGGCGCCTTGATGTGACGGTCTCAGGCGAATGACTTTTCGTACAGCCCAAGGGGATGCTGGATGGCGGCGAGTACGTTTGGGGCGTGTTGCGCCAGCTCCTCGTTGGCCGTTAGCGATGCACGTGTTGCGTGGATAAGGCGAGTAGTGGCCGAAGATGTAGTGTCACCCTGCAGTATTTGGTCATAAAAAAACGCCTGATTGCAAAGCAATCAGGCGTCGGGATGTGACAGGCAAATCAGCCGCTAGATGCGGACGTTGCCTCGTGGACCGGCGATGGCCCAGATGATCAGACCCAGGACGGGCAGCAGCACGATCAACAACACCCAGAGGATTTTCATGCCGGTTTCGGAACCGCTTTTCAGGACATTGATGATGGCCCAGATATCCAGAGCCAGAATGATCAGACCGACCAGGCCGTTGAAGGTAGAACCCATGGTGTTGCTCCTAGATGAGGCTTGCCCTGCTTAGGAAAGCGCCGCTCGGCAAGGGTTCCGTGGGGCGGGTGGCATATTTGCAGCCCTGGCCGACACATTGCCGCCTACAGCGCCGCGCGGCGATGGGCTTCAAGAGCGGGTTCGATGGAAATGCCGATGGCCGCGCCGAGTTCGATGACCCGCGCCTGATCGTTGCCGAATACCAGCACGGCCTGCAACTCGTCGTCCAGCGGCTGGCTGATGTTCATCAGTACATAACCGCCCATGTCCTTGTTCATGCTGCCCAACTGGATCTGAATCCGGTTCAGCGCCGTCAATGGCTCGGCCTTGGCCAGTTGTTTGGGCTTGATGTTGAAGGTCACGCCGGGCCCGAAAGAGGCAATGATCTGCTCCATCAGCTCCATGTAGGTGTCAGCCTGGAAAATCACCGTGTCCGGCAGGCTGCCGATCACCACCCACTCGCCCAACGGAATGGGGAAGGTCTCGTCGTAGTTGATGTCGGGATTGGCAGCCAGGAAAGCCTGCGGGTCGGCGTAGGCCTGAACGGCTTCAGCCGCAATCGTGTCGATCTCGTCGTCGCCCAGGCAGCCGGAGCTGATCTTGCGGATGAATTCGATGAGCTGGGCTTTCATGGCGTTGGAGGTCCGGGGCAAAAAAACAGGCGCGAAGCATAGCCGGAAACGCTTCACGCCTCTACGGCATCACTGCCCGAGCTTGCTCAACTGCTCAGCGGTTTCCGTGGCGCCCATGGTGTGGGCGGCCATCAGCGGGGTGACGCCCTTGGCATCCTTAATATGGGGATTAGCACCTTTGGCAATCAGGTAATCGACGATGGCTGTGCGGTTGAACATGGCAGCCATCATCAAGGCCGTGCGGCCATCAGCGGAAGCACCCTCTACTTCAGCGCCACTTTCGACCAGCAGACGCACCACTTCGAGGTCGCCCTTGAACGCCGCGCCGGCAATGGGGCTCTGGCCGTTGTCGTTACGCAACTCCGGATCGGCCTTGTACTTGAGCAGGACGCGCACGGCGTCCTGATGACCGTGATAGCTGGCCAACATCAGCAAGGTATCGCCCTTGTGATTGCGCAGATTGGGCGTGAGTCCGTTTTCCAGCAAACGCTCCAGCATCACCGCGTCGCCTGCCCGGGCGCGGTCAAATACCTGTTCGGCAAACTCCAACGCTTCGTCGTCGGTCATGCGCGTGGCAGAACCCGCGGGTTTGGAATCGTCGGACATACAGTGCTCCTTGGGCGCCCCGGGCGCGTAATAGATTGAAACAGGTCAGGATTTTCAGACCCTCGCGGTGGCGGTCAAGTTTCACTGGCGGGCGACGACAATGCCATTGCGGTCCGTTTCCAGCGAGAAAGCCTTCTTAATCGCGGCCATAGAAGACGAGGTAGACGCTGCCAATGGTCGGGATAGGGCAAGCAGACAGGAAAAATCCAACAGCTCGATGAAATAAAACATACAGACCGCGGTCAGAGGTCATGACAACTCACCGTACGCCCTCCTCGATTCAGCATCCCTCCTCCTTCCCATTCCGGCAAATTGCAGGACCCTTGATGGCCGTTCATGCAATATGCACGAAGCAGAAAAAATAGATTTTCCATAAGTATCTGTTTTGTAACGGTTTTATAAGAATTTAAATGCTGGCACAGTCGCTGCACTAGTACTACCAACGCTTGTTATCGCTGAGCAATGGAGCTACTAGACATGACTTTTATCCAAGAAAAATTCTCTTCCGTATTTTCCGAATTCGAAGTCACCACCCAAGCCCGTCCTGATGGTGGTGTCCTGCTTTCCTTGCGCAACAGCGAAGGTAAGCAAACCCGTCGTTCGGTCTCCTACGCACAGCTGCACACCCCTGTTCAACTTGAGTGGGTGATCAGCGCGATTCGTCGTGACCTCGCCGCTCAGGCCAGTGAACTGCCGGCAATCTCGATGCTGCAAAGTCAGCACCGATTCGATCTGCCGACCTACCACACTCGCTGATCGGCTGAAGACTTAGCATCACGCTCTATCGCAACACCTGCTTTGCTCCCTGAGTCACTTTTTTGCCGCGAGAGCCCCCGGGCCCTCGCGGTTTTTTTTGCACAGCGTTTGGTCGCGGTAAGCCTCAAGCTTGTAGCTTGTAGCTTGCAGCTCTCCCTACTGAATGATCCCCCGGCACAGCGCCTCACCCACAGCCTGCGCGCGATTGGACACGCCCAGCTTGGCGTAGATGCTTTTGAAATGATGCTTGACGGTGGCTTCCGACACGTCCTTGATCAGCCCGATCTCCCAGGCAGTTTTGCCTTGCCTGGCCCACTTGAGGATTTCCACTTCCTTGAGGCTCAACGAACGATGATGCAACTGCCTGCCGTTCCCGGCGACATGCAGCATGGGCACCAGGCTGGCCAGCAAATAACGGTCGTTGTGGGTCAGCGCGCGTTGCAGTCCGTTGAGTGAGCAGATCGTGACCACGCCATCGCTTGCACGGCTCTGGTTTGAATAGCCGTAGGAAAATCCCGGCAGCAGGTCGCAATCTTCCACCGCCGCCAGGTAGGCGCAAGACGGTGGGTAAGTATCAAAGGCTTCGCGCCAGTCGAGGAAACCCATGGCGTGGCGGTAATAACGCACCACCGGGTCTTCAATCATCAGCCGTCCCCGGCAGTAAAGATCTTTCCAGTACCCGTCGACGTTCGACGTGATGCAACTGAGCAGCGTCCCGCTCCTGTACTGGTAAAGCATGGCCCGCTTGCAGCCGCATTCGGCCCTGATCCACTCCAGCGCGTTGGCGATTGCCGCCTCCCCGTCCTGGTCTGTGATGCTGGTGACCATTTGTTGTATCAGCGGGTTCAGCGTCCCCGCTTCCGTGTTTTTCATGTCCCCTCCTTCAACCCCTGGATGTGTCGTCCCTGTTGGCGATTTGTTGTAAGTGATCGACAGACGAAGGGTTACACAGTCAACAGGGGTTAAACATAAAGGCGAAAACAAACAGGCATCACTGACCGGTAAACAGGCCACTTCCCACAGGACTGCAAAAATTTACTTACATCTTTACCGTTTCAATCCCAAACCCGGCCAGTACTCGGGAATTGGCCGGTAGATAACGGTACTGGCGTACCAAATGTGCGGGGCGAAAATGGCAGTCAATCGTCCAGACCCGGAAAGCGGGCGGCGATGTCGTCGCCGGTAAAGGTCGCGGTCTGGCCCTCAGGCGCGTTGAACAAACGAATGGCGACGAGCTGGGGAAATTCGCCCATGTCCAACCAGTGACGGGTGCCCGCCGGGAGTGAAATCAGGTCGTGCCGTTCACACAGCACCGCGTAGACGAAGTCGCCAATGTGCAGATTGAGCAACCCCTGGCCGGCGACGAAAAATCTCACTTCGTCTGCGCCATGCTGGCGCTCTTCCAGAAATCCGGCTCGCACCTCGGCCCTCTGCGGGTGACGGTTGCCCACGCTGATGACCTCGAGCGTTACGTGACCGCGTTCGGTCATCAAGGTATCGATCTGCGCGCGGCAAGCCTTGATGACGTGGTCTTCACTGATGCCCGCCGTCAGCGGGGTGTCGGCCCGCAAGCGCTCGAACGTCACGCCCTGTTCGGCCAGCGTCGAGGCGATGTCCTCCAGATGGGTCAGTACCTTGTACGGCTGCTCGGGGGATGAAACGTGGTAGACAGACAATACGCTCATGACGGTATTTCCTCGGTTCGTGCACCCACCCGATTGCGCTGGTTTTGGTCAGGTGTGGCGGTTGAAAGGTAGCTTCAGGCAGCGGTTCAAGCACGCGCCTCCTGCATGCGGGTAGCACACAGGATGGCAGCGGCCACCGCCGCGACGCTGGCAATGCTGAACGTCCACCCTGCGCCCAGCCCGTTCCAGATGTAACCCGAATACAAGGCGCCGATCGCGCCGCCGGTGCCAGCCAGCGCGGCATACAGCGCCTGACCCTGGCCTTGCTGCTGCGGCCCGAAGCTGCGCTGCACGAAGTGAATGGCAGCCGCGTGGAAACTGCCAAAGGTCGCGGCGTGCAGCACTTGAGCCACGATCAGCAACGACAGGTGATCGGCAAAATTGCCCAGCAGGATCCAGCGCACGGCGGCCAGCAGAAAGCTGGTCATCAGCACCTGTTTGACCGAAAAGCGCTGCAACAGCCAGCTCATGGCCATGAACATCAGCACTTCGGCCACAACGCCCACGGCCCACAGCATGCCGATCACGCCGCGACTGTAGCCCAGCCGCTCAAGGTGCAGCGAGAGGAAGGTGTAATAAGGCCCGTGGCTGACCTGCATCAACGCGACACTGCCGTAAAACGCCAGCACACCGGGCCGGGTGAGCTGTTTGACGAAGCCGCCGACCTCTGTGCGCTGGCTCGAAGCGACCGGTTGCGCATTCGGCACCCACCAACTGCTCACGACAATCCCCAGCATGATGAACAACAACGCCTGCGGGTAGGTGTCGAGGCTGAACCACTCGAATAACCGGCCCAGCGCCACCACGGTCAGGATGAAACCAATCGAGCCCCACAGCCGGATCTGGCTGTAACGGGCGGTCTGCCCTTGCAGGTGGGCCAGGGTGATGACTTCGAACTGCGGCAGCACGGCGTGCCAGAAGAACGCATGCAACGCCATGACCATTGCCAGCCACGCGTAGCTCTTGTCGAACAGGATCAGGGAAAACGTCAGCAGCGTGCAGACCGCGCCGAACCGTACGATCGCCAGCCGGCGCCCGGTGTGATCCCCCAGCCAGCCCCAGATATTGGGCGCGATGCAGCGCATCAGCATGGGGATTGCCACCAGCTCGCCGATGCGCGCGCTGGAAAACCCCAGGTGATCGAAATACAACGCCAGGAACGGCGCCGTCGAACCCAGCAGGGCGAAATAGAACAGATAGAAGCTGGACAGTCGCCAGTAGGGAACCGCCGCCAAGGTCAGGTCGCCCCGGCAGCGTTGTCCGAGTCGGGCATTACAGCTGACCCAGAACCGGCGTGGTCACGCGCACATCCGCGTTTTGCCCACGATGACGCAACAGATGATCCAGCAGCACGATGGCCATCATCGCTTCGGCAATCGGTGTTGCGCGGATGCCGACGCAGGGGTCATGCCGACCTTTAGTGATCACGTCGGCCGGATTGCCGTGCACATCGATGGAGCGGCCCGGCGTGGTGATGCTGGACGTGGGTTTGAGGGCCAGGTGCACGACAATCGGCTGCCCGGACGAAATACCGCCGAGAATGCCGCCGGCGTTGTTCGACACGAAACCCTGGGGCGTCAGCTCGTCGCGATGTTCGGTGCCGCGCTGGGCGACGCTGGCGAAACCGGCACCGATTTCAACGCCCTTGACCGCGTTGATGCTCATCATCGCGTGGGCCAGTTCGGCGTCCAGGCGGTCGAAAATCGGCTCGCCCAGACCGGGCATCACGCCCTCGGCTACTACGGTGATCTTGGCGCCCACCGAATCCTGGTCGCGACGCAGCTGGTCCATATAGGCTTCCAGCTCCGGCACCTTGTCCGGATCCGGGCTGAAAAAGGCGTTCTGCTCGACCGAATCCCAGGTCTTGAACGGGATTTCAATCGGGCCCAGCTGGCTCATGTAACCGCGCACGCTGATGCCGAGGCTGGCGAGGTATTTTTTGGCGATGGCCCCGGCGGCCACGCGCATGGCGGTTTCCCGCGCAGAGCTGCGACCGCCACCGCGGTAGTCGCGCAGGCCGTATTTGTGGTGGTAGGTGTAGTCGGCGTGGGCCGGGCGGAACAGGTCCTGGATCGCGGAGTAATCCTTGGACTTCTGGTCGGTGTTGCGGATCAGCAGGCCGATGGCGCTGCCGGTGGTCTTGCCTTCGAACACGCCGGACAGAATCTCGACTTCGTCGGCTTCCTGACGCTGGGTAGTGTGACGGCTGGTGCCCGGCTTGCGGCGGTCCAGGTCCCGTTGCAGGTCTTCGAGCGAGAGCGCCAGGCCCGGTGGACAGCCATCGACGATTGCGACCAGAGCCGCGCCGTGGCTTTCGCCGGCAGTGGTGACAGTGAACAGCTTGCCGTAGGTATTGCCGGACATGCGTGACGCTCCGAAAATTCGATCAAAACTCAAGCGCGCCAGTATACGCAGGCTGCTCGCGTAGTTCATCCTCGAACCTTATTGGATTGGCTGCGTCCAATCGGCACTCAATAGATGGTGGCCTTGCGATGCTACGTGGTATTTCCCTGTTTCGCGCCTTGCTGTCCCTGCAAGCCGTTGCCCTGACCCTGACCCTGTTCACCAGCGTCGTGTACGCCGCCAGCCCGGTGGTTCTGAAACGCCCGATCAGCCTGATGACCGCCACCGGCGAGCTGTTCGGCACGCTGTTGCTGCCGCAATCGACCACACCGGTGCCGGTGGTGCTGATCATTGCCGGCTCCGGCCCGACGGACCGCGATGGCAACAATATCGACGGCGGGCGCAATGACTACCTCAAGCGCCTGGCCATAGAGCTGGCCCGGCACAACATCGCCAGCGTGCGCTACGACAAGCGCGGCGTCGCCGCCAGCAAACCGGCAACCCCGGACGAACGCGACCTGAGCATCGAAAAATACGTGGCGGACGCCGAGGCCTGGGGCCAGAAACTCAAGACCGATCCGCGTCTGGGGCAACTGATAATCCTGGGGCACAGCGAAGGCGCACTGGTGGCCGCCCTGGCCGCGGAAAACGCAGGCGCTTCGGCGGTCATTTCCGTGGCAGGCACGGGGCGGCCGGTGGATCAGGTGATTCGCGAGCAATTGCAGAACCAGCTGCCACCGCCGTTACTGGCCCGCAGCGAAGAGCTGATCGAGGAAATCAAGGCCGGCAAGATCGACGCCAACGTCCCTGCGCCGCTGGACGTGGTGTTCCGACCCAGCGTGCAGCCGTACCTGACTTCGTTGTTCCGGCAAAACCCGAGCGCGGCGTTCGGCAAATTGAAAGTGCCCACGTTGATCATTCAGGGCCGCAACGACATGCAGGTGGGTGTCGGCGATGCGCAGCTGCTGCACCAGGCCAAGCCGGATTCCGAGATCGCCATCATCGACGGCATGAACCACGTGTTGCGCATCGTGCCCAATGACGTCAAAAGCCAGCTGGCGTCTTACAAAAATCCGCGGTTACCGCTGGCCAGCGAAGTGTCGGACCGCATCCTGAGGTTCCTGGGTGCCTTACCGGCCGCATGAGGCGGTTTTGAGCCACACACCTGCCCTTCAGGTTGCACGAAACCGGCCGATAGCGAGTTGCTGGCATTGTCTTGCCCAGCAATGTCGAGAACAGGATCGCCGTGATGACAGACACCTCTGGCCTGGCCCAGCCCGTCGTAGCCCCCGCAAGCCCCGACGGCGAAATAGCGACCGCGGCCACGGTGTTGTGGGACGACGTTCATGCCGAACACTTCGTGCTGTTGCGCTTGTCGGCGCTGCCCACTGACCGCGCCACCGGCGCGCGCCCGTTGCGTTTCGCCCAGTTCGGACGCGCCGAGCGCCACAGCAAGGACTTCAGTCTGCTGCGCATGAGCTATCAACTGCCGGCGCAGAACACACGCAAAGAACAGAATCATCTGGACATCTGGGTCGATCACACCAGCCGCACGGTGCGGGTCGGGCCGGAGTCGGGCCTGCAGATCGAGCCCGCGAACCGGGGTCTCGGGCGTTTCATGCTGGCCCAGGGCATTGTGTGGGCGCAGAAGCGCTGGTCGGAATACAAGGTCGAAGGCACTGCGCTGGCCAACAAGGACGCGCTTCAGGAAGACACCCGCCTGCGTCGCGACCATTTCCTCAAGACCCAAGGGTTTGACGTGGCGTATGCCGATGCTCAGCACCTCAAGGGCAGCGTCAAGGACGTCAAGGTCGGAAACCTCAACAACAGCTGGAACGCCGAGAAGGTGCAACGCGTCGAAATCCTCGATGCTGCGCAGATGCTGCAGCAAGCCGAGCAGCGGATGATCGAGCAGGAAGTGACGATCAGAAAAGCCGAAGAAAAGGTCACCAAGTTCCGCCGTGATGACAGCGGCCTGCGCTTCACCATCGCGTGCCTGGTGACGTTTGCGGTGTTTCAGGCGGGGTTATTGATCTGGATTGCGACGCATCGCTAGCGCCTCGACCTTGTTGGAGCGAGGCTTGCCCGCGAAGCTGCCGCCTCCGTTTGTCTGACACCCCGCGTTGTGGGCTTCGCGGGCAAGCCTCGCTCCAACAGGGTCCGTTGAACATTAAACCCGCGAAGCAAACAGCGCCTGATGCTCCGTGCATTGCTCCGCCGTCAGCATGAACACGCCATGCCCACCGCGCTGGAACTCCAGCCAGGCAAAGTCGACTTCCGGGTACAGCGCCTGGACGTGAACCTGGCTGTTGCCCACTTCAACGATCAACAAGCCCTTCTCGGTGAGGTGATCCGCCGCCTGGGCGAGCATCCGGCGCACCAGATTCAAGCCGTCATCACCGCACGCCAGCGCCAGTTCAGGCTCATGCTGGTATTCGTCCGGCATGTCGGCGAAATCTTCGGCGTCGACGTACGGCGGGTTCGACACGATCAGATCGAAGCGCTGGCCTGGCAATCCGTCAAACCCGTCGCCCTGCACGGTGTAGACGTGGGCATCCGCACCGTGGCGCTCGATATTCTGATTGGCCACTTCCAGCGCTTCGAATGACAGGTCCGCCAGCACCACTTCAGCGTCGGGGAAGACGTCAGCGCAGGCGATACCGATGCAGCCGGAGCCGGTACACAGATCGAGAATGCGCGCCGGGTCGGCGGCCAGCCAGGGTTCGAAGCGGTTTTCGATCAGCTCCCCGATGGGCGAGCGCGGGATCAGCACGCGCTCATCAACAATGAACGACATCCCGCAAAACCAGGCCTCGCCCAACAGGTAAGCGGTGGGCACCCGCTCCTCGATGCGCCTCTTGATCAGGCGCTGAACCTGAACCACTTCGTCTTCTTCGAGGTTGCAGTCCAGGTAGCTGTCGGCGATTTCCCACGGCAGGTGCAACGCACCCAGCACCAACTGGCGGGCTTCGTCCCACGCGTTGTCGGTGCCATGGCCGTGAAACAGATCTTCCCCGTGGAAACGGCTGACAGCCCAACGGATATGGTCGCGCAGGGTGCGCAGGCGGGAAGTGATCACGGCAGACTCCTTGAAAAAACGACCGGCGATTCTAGCAGCCATCGGAACAACAAACGATGCCTTCCAATGATGGCCGAACGCCAATAAAAAGTTTCCCAGCCTTTCGACGCGATTGCAGGCAATATGACAGCAATCGCGACCTGCTCGACGGCGTTGAGCACGGCCCACGTCAGGCGAAAAGCGAGGCCTGTGAGCATGGCGATTCACAGAATCGCTCAGCCAGTGGACAATGTGGCAAAAGCCCCACTCGAAGGAGCCCCAGATGTCTGTTCCAAGTTCCGGTCAAAAGACCATGTTTCAACTCAGTGGCCGCGGTTACGCCGCAGCGACATTGGGTAATGCCACCTTGATCATCATCGATGCCCAGAAGGAATACCTCAGCGGCCCGCTGGCCCTGACCGGGGTCCACGAAGCCATCGCCAACATCGTCCAGCTGGCGGCAGCGGCCCGTGCGGCCAAATGCCGAATCATTCACGTGCGCCACCTCGGCACGGTCGGCGGCATGTTCGATCCGCAAGGCCCTCGCGGCGAGTTCGTGCCGGAATTGCTGCCGCAGGACGACGAAACCGTCGTCGAAAAACGCTTGCCCAACGCGTTCAACGGAACAGGTCTGCATGACTTGCTGCAGAGCTTCGGTCATCTGGACCTGGTGGTCTGCGGCTTCATGAGCCATTCCAGCATCAGCACCACCGTGCGCGCGGCCAAGGATTACGGCTATCGCTGCACGCTCGTCGAAGATGCCTGCGCCACCCGCGACCTGCCTACGCCCAATGGCGTGATCAAGGCCGAGGTGGTGCAGCAGACCGAGATGGCCATCATGGCCGACAACTTCGCCACACTTGCCACCACCAAGGACCTGATCTAGACCCTATAGCGGATGCATTGCGCATTTGCTGTAGAAACCTGACCCAACGGGAACCACCCGGGCATAAGCCGGTCAGAGCGCCGATACCCATAGAGGAAATCGGAATGAAAATATCCGATGGTTTTGATGCACGCCGCCTGCGGCCCAAGGGCCGAAGCAATTGGCGGATGCGCCTGGGCGCTGCGTTTGCGGCGGTACTGGCGACGTTTGGCGTGCTGCTGGCGATGGCCGGTGTCGCCAGCCTGATCGGCCACCCGCCCGCATTGGGTGAACTGAATGCCAGCCCCGCCGGCGCGGTGGTCAGCATTGTGTTCGGGCTGTTGTTTACCTACCTTGGTGTCTGGATGTGGCGCCGCAGCCGTCGTCGCCGTCGCAGCGCGGGCGGCCTGAACATGTCCCCGCATCTGATGAAGAAGCACGACTGAAACCTCCCCGCCTGCAAATTGTTCGTCAAACACGTTTAGTCGCGCCGCTGGCGGCGTGACGTGGTTAAACTGGCGGCCTTCGCGGAGGCCATCATGCAAGACGACGATTTTTCCCTGTTTCGAAGCGAGACCCGCGGCGTCAAACCGATCAAGGTTGAATACGCCGACACGGGCAAGCCCAAACCCGACCGCAAAAACCTGGCCAAACTGCGCCAGGCCGCCACCGTGCGCACCGGTTCGGTGACCGTGGACGGTCTTTCCGATCAGTTCGTGATCGACGTCGGCCCCGAAGACGCTCTCAACTGGGTCCGCGACGGCGTCCAGGAAGGCCAGATGCGCAAGCTCAAACTGGGCCAGATCAGCTTCGAGGGCAGCCTGGACCTGCACGGCATGAGCGTGGAACTGGCGCGGGAAACCATGTGGGAATTCCTCGCCGAAGCCACCAAACTGGAAATCCGCTGCGTGCGCATCACCCACGGCAAGGCGGTGCGGCTGGACGGTAAACGCCCGATGATCAAAAGCCACGTCAACACCTGGCTGCGTCAACACCCCCAGGTACTGGGCTTCACCTCGTGCCTGCCCAAGCACGGCGGCACCGGCGCGGTGTACGTGATCCTCAAGCGCACCATGATGGAAGGTCGGGACGAGTAACGCTGACCACTGGCTGACTCACGGCAACCCGAAGCCACACGCACAAAAAAGCCGGATCGAACAATCGATCCGGCTTTGAAGTGCTGCGGGTTAAAGCGGTGGGATCAACGCTGACCCGGGCCGCCCTGGCCACCGCCACCACCTTGACCGCCACCCTGGCCGCCCTGATAACCGCCGCGATCACCGCCACCGCCACCACCGCCGTGGCCGCCACCATGACTGCCGCCACCCGGGCCCCAGAACGGGAAGCAACCGGTCATGGCCGACATTACCGCGACAACCATCGCGAACTTAGCTATACGACTCAACATAATGGGTACTCTCTGAACGACAGGCAATTTGTTACCTGCACCCTCTGACAGCGCGCAGGAGTGAAACCGCGTAGGCGTTTGGTAGGTGTCGGGTATCGGGTTTGATACATAACCGCTGCGCCAAGGCCCGGCGAGCGTTTGTCGGTCGGCGGCGGTCCACTTCTGGAGACGGCTACGCTACTATGTGCGCCTTATCGAACCCCACACGGAACACACCCCTGTGACACTGGAACAGAATTACACCGAGATATTGAGCCAGCTGGGCGAAGACGTTTCCCGCGAAGGTCTGGTGGATACGCCAAAGCGCGCCGCCAAGGCCATGCAGTACCTCTGCCGCGGCTATGAGCAAACCCTGGAAGACGTCACCAACGGTGCACTGTTCAGCTCCGACAACAGCGAGATGGTGGTGGTCAAGGACATCGAGCTGTATTCGCTGTGCGAGCACCATTTGCTGCCCTTCATTGGCAAGGCCCACGTAGCGTACATCCCGAGCGGCAAAGTGCTGGGCCTGTCCAAGGTCGCGCGCATCGTCGACATGTACGCCCGCCGTCTGCAGATCCAGGAAAACCTGTCCCGTCAGATCGCCGAGGCCGTTCAGCAGGTCACCGGCGCCCTGGGCGTGGCGGTGGTCATCGAAGCCAAGCACATGTGCATGATGATGCGCGGCGTCGAAAAGCAGAATTCCTCGATGATCACCTCGGTGATGCTCGGTGAATTCCGTGAAAACGCCGCGACCCGCAGCGAGTTCCTCAGCCTGCTTCGCTGATTTACCGCGTCACCAACGCCGCGGCATACCGTCGCGGCGCGTGCGCCCACCGAGGTTTCTATCGTGTTCATGAAGGCATTGAGAGTAGGCCTGGGCCAACTCGTTATCCTCGGCGATTTCGTCACCCGGCCGGGCAAGAAACAGCGCTCCGCCGCCGCGCAGGCAGCGGTCGACGCGTCGGCCAAAGACCTGACGCTGTATCAGTTTCATGCCTGCCCTTTCTGCGTGAAAACCCGCCGCACCCTACGCCGGCTCAACGTCCCGGTGGCCTTGCGTGACGCGAAGCACAACGACGTCGATCGCCAGGCGCTGCTCACCGGCGGCGGCAGGATCAAGGTCCCGTGCCTGCGCATCGAAGAAGCCGGCCAGACGCGCTGGATGTATGAATCCAAGGTGATCATTGATTACCTGGAGCAGCGGTTTTCGGCGGTGTAACCCGACAATCCCCACTGACCGACATGGACCAGACGTTCCTGTGGAAGGGAGCTTGCTCGCGATTGCGGCTGATCGCTCCCACGCAGAGCGTGGGAACGATCAACCTCGGCTCACTTCGGGCAGCCCTCCTCCCGACACGCCACATACGCCTTGAGCTGTTCGACCCGGACTTTGGTCTGCGCCGCCAGGCAGTGGGTCTGCAACAGCGGCCAGAGGGTGCCGGAGTCTTCGCGCTTACCCACCTGGTACGCGCAATCGGCGTCACGAAAGGCAATCCACTTCTTCTGCGCGTCCTGTAACGCCTGCTTCTTCGCCGGCGTTCTCAGGTAATTCATCTGCGCCTTGTACTGCGTGTTCAGGTCCGCATCCAGCGTGGCCAGCTCTTTGGCCGCGCACTGATTCATGGCGGCCTGGTTGGCGTCGCAGTCCTCGGTGCTGGCCGAGGCTGAACAGCCAATGCCCAGCGCCATGAACATGCCCACCGCTATCATCCTGAGTTGCATCGCCCACACTCCTGTTCCGTTCTGTGAAAAAGCTTAATCCAGCATACCGATATAGCCCGGCTGCTCCTTGACCCGCGCCAGCCACTGGGTGATGGCGGGAAACGGCGTCAGATCAAAACCGCCCTGATGCGCGACGTGGGTGTAGGCGTACAGCGCGATGTCGGCGATGGAAAGGTGATCGCCCACCAGAAACGGCGTGCGCATCAGTTGCTGTTCCATGACTTTCAGCGCCTTGTAGCCGCGCTTGTGCATCGATTTGTACTCGTCCAGCCGTTCTTCGGGCAGGCCCAGGTAAAACTCGATGAAGCGGGCCACGGCGATGCTTGGCTCGTGGCTGTACTGCTCGAAGAATTGCCACTGCAGCATCTGCGTGCGCAGGCGCGGTTCGGTGAGCAGGTAAGGCGTGCCTTCGGCGAGAAAGTTGAGAATCGCGTTGGACTCCCACAGGTACGTGCCGTCCTCGAGTTCCAGCACCGGAATCTTGCCGTTGGGGTTCTTGGCCAGAAACGCTCCGGTCTCGGTTTCGCCGTTGAGGATATCCACCGGGATCCACTCATACTCGGCCCCCAGCAGGTTGAGCATCAGCTTGATCTTGTAGCAATTGCCCGAATTGTAATCTCCGTAAACCTTGTACATCCCTTTGCTCTCCTGATCCTGTTTCGCCTGGAAATCGGTTGGGTTCATGCAGCGTTGGCTGCCAGCGCCTGGCGCAACACGGCGGCCAGTCGCTCAAGCCCTTGATCCAGCCGCGCCGGGTCGATATGGCTGAAGTTCAGCCGAATATAACCGGGGTTGGCGTCAGGATCGCTAAAAAACGGCTCGCCCGGCATGAACGCGACATTTTGCGCCAGCGCGGTGTCCAGCAGCGTGCGGGTGTCCAGCGGCTGCTTGAGGGTCAGCCAGAAAAACAGCCCGCCCTGAGGCTCGTTCCAGTCGGCCAGATCGCTGAAATGGCGCTGCAAGGCTGTCTGAAACAGATCACGCCGCTGGCGATAAAAGCGGCGCAGCTCCAGCAGATGTTCACGATAGTGCTCGGTGCCGATCCACTGCAACGCCTGCCACTGGCCGACGCGGTTGGTGTGCAGATCCGCCGATTGCTTGAGCTTGAGCAGGTGCGGGAACAGGTCGGGCGTGGCGATCAGGTAACCGACGCGCAGCCCAGGCATCAAGGTTTTCGA
Organism: Xanthomonas sp. WHRI 1810A; assembly: GCF_040202885.1. Classification (NCBI taxonomy): domain Bacteria; kingdom Pseudomonadati; phylum Pseudomonadota; class Gammaproteobacteria; order Lysobacterales; family Lysobacteraceae; genus Xanthomonas; species Xanthomonas sp. WHRI 1810A. Next base: position 27,175 of record NZ_JBEGED010000024.1, on the reverse strand, counting down.
GACGGTGCCGGTGTAAATCCAGCTGGCTTTTTTCAAGCGGCTGACAATCGGTCGCGCGCTGCCGCCGTCAAACGTCAGCTCGCGATAGGGCTCGTCCTCGATCAGCGTTACGCCGAACTCGTCGAGCAATGCCGCCACCGCTTCGCGCGCCGACTCGCTGTAGCGTACCGCCGAGGGGTTCTGGAAGGTCGGGATCAGATAAGCGAACGCGGGTGAGTGCTGCTCCAGCCGCTGCCGCATGGCCACCAGATCCGGGCCGTCAGCCAGCAGAGGCACGGTCAGGCATTCGGCGCCGAACAGTTGAAAGATTTGCAGCGCCGCCAGATAGGTCGGGCCTTCGAGGAGGATTTCAGTGCCCTTGTCGATGTACAGCTTGGCGACAAGGTCCAGGGTCTGTTGCGAGCCGCTGATGATCATCACCTGGCTGGCATCGCACGGCACGCCCAGCGCCCGGGCTTCGGCGGCCAGGGCTTCGCGCAATGCAGGCTCGCCTTCGCTCATGCCGTATTGGCCCAGGCTGCGCGGCATGTCCGACCATTCGGTTTTCGGCAGCATGCTTTCGGCGGGCAGGCCGCCTGCAAACGACATCATTTCCGGGCGCTGGGCGGCGGCGAGGATTTCGCGGATCAGGGAACTCTTCAAGCGTGTCACACGTTCAGAAAAAGCCATGGCAGCACCGCTAGCGGAAATAAAGGGAAATACGTCAAACTGGTTGACCGAAATTACGACGCCACACCTGGATACGTCAATATGCTTGACCTTAAAAATTCATCCACTCAGCAAATTGCCATGGAAGCGTTCTTTTTCGGCTATCAGGCGTTCACCGCCAAGGCTGACGAGATGCTTGACCGCCGCGGCTTAAGCCGCGTGCACCAGCGCATCGTCTTCTTCATCGCGCGGTACCCGGGCCTGAGCGTGAAGGAGCTGTTGAGCGTACTCGGGGTCAGCAAGCAAGCGCTGAACACACCGTTGCGGCAGCTGATTGAAATGGAACTGGTGTTGAGCATCACCCCGGACGCCGACAAACGTAAGCGCTTGCTGGAGTTGACCGCTGATGGCGCGGCGTTCGAGGAGTCCCTGCGTCGGGAGCAGGTCAAGCTGTTGCAGCGGGTGTTCGCCGATGCCGGACAGCAGGCCGTGGATGGCTGGCTGGCAGTGAATCAGGCGCTGGGGAATACGCTGAAGCCTCCGGCTAAACCTGCCGGGAAACTGTAGGAGCGCGCTTGCCCGCGATTGCAGTGTGTCTGAAACGTGGTTATCGACAGACAAAACGTTTTCGCGGGCAAGCGCGCTCCTACCTGTGTCCCTGCTGCTCAACTGTGCCGACCAATGCGCCGGTGGCTGTACCGCAACACCGTGCAACAACTGCGTATAGGCTTACACCGATCGCACCCCCGCCGTTCAAGGAACGTTCTGCATGACTGAAGCGACTCAGGCGCCGCTGCGCCCGCTGGCCGATTCTTCGCTGTCCGCCGTGGTGGCAGGCTTCATCGCCATGATGACCGGCTGCACCAGTTCGCTGGTCCTGATCTTCCAGGCCGGACAGGCGGCGGGTCTGACCTCGGCGCAAATCTCTTCGTGGCTCTGGGCGATGTTCATCTGCATGGCGGTGTGCAACATCGGGCTGTCCTTGCGCTATCGCACACCGGTGACCGTGGCGTGGTCCACCCCGGGCGCGGCGCTGCTGATCACCAGCCTGGGCGGCGTGGCCTACCCGGAAGCCATCGGCGCGTACATGACCTGCGCGGTGCTGATCATCATCTGCGGGCTGACCGGCAGCTTCGAACGCCTGGTCAAACGCTTGCCAGCCTCACTGGCCGCCGCGCTGCTGGCCGGGATTCTATTCAAGATCGGCAGCGAGATCTTCGTCGCCGCGCAGCACCGCACCGGCCTGGTGCTGGGCATGTTCTTCACTTACCTGATCGTCAAACGCTACTCGCCCCGCTACGCCGTGCTGGTGACGTTGCTGGTGGGCGTGGCGTTGTCGGCGGCGCTGGGGCTGCTGAATTTCGGTGGTTTTGCCCTGGAGGTCGCGGTGCCGGTATGGACCACGCCTGAATTCTCCCTGGGCGCGACCATCAGCATCGGCATTCCGTTGTTTGTCGTGGCCATGACTTCGCAGAACATGCCGGGCATGGCGGTCCTGCGCGCCGATGGCTACACCGTGCCGGCCTCGCCGCTGATTTCGGTCACTGGGATCGTCTCGTTGATCGGGGCGCCGTTCGGGTCCCACGGTGTGACGCTGGCGGCCATCAGCGCCGCCATCTGCACCGGCCCCCACGCCCACGAGGACAAAGACAAGCGCTACACGGCAGCGATCTGGTGCGGGATTTTCTACGCCATCGCCGGCATCTTCGGCGCGACGCTGGCGGCGGTGTTCGCCGCGTTCCCCAAAGAGCTGGTGCTGTCGATTGCGGCACTGGCACTGTTCGGCTCCATCATCAATGGCCTGACCGTGGCGATGCACGAACCCAAGGAGCGCGAAGCCGCTTTGATTACCTTCATGGTGACCGCCTCGGGGCTGACGCTGTTTTCCGTCGGCTCGGCGTTCTGGGGAATTGTGGCGGGGGTATTGACGTTGGTGATCCTCAATGGCCGCCGGGGCTGAAATCGGCGACATCATGGTGGGAGGGAGCTTGCTCGCGAGTGCGCCGGTCCATCCGACACATCGCCTGATTGCCGAGTAGCGAATCGCGAGCAAGCTCCCTCCCACCGACCGTGTTTATCGCGCCGCGACGGTGACGATTACAACCTGAAATGCCCCACCATCCCTTTCAACGCCATCCCCAACGACGCCAATTCAATGCTCGACGCGGCATTGCCGCGCATCGCCAATGCGGACTGATCAGCGCTGGCGCGGATGCTGGTAACGCTGCGGTTGATTTCTTCGGCCACCGAGCTTTGCTGCTCGGCGGCGGCGGCAATCTGCTGGTTCATCTGCTGGATCAGCGACACGGCCGCGGCGATGCTGCCCAGGGCGCTTTCCGTCTGCAACGCGTCGCTGACCGCCAGCTTCACCAATTCGCCGCTGCTCTGAATCTGCGTCACCGAGGTCTGCGCGCCCGCTTGCAGACGGCTGACCAGATGCTCGATTTCTTCGGTGGACTGCTGCGTGCGTTTGGCCAGCGCCCGGACTTCGTCGGCCACCACCGCAAAGCCCCTGCCCTGCTCGCCGGCCCGGGCTGCCTCGATGGCGGCATTGAGCGCCAGCAGGTTGGTCTGCTCGGCCACGCTTTTGATCACGTTGAGCACCTTGCCGATGTTCTGGATTTCAGCGCTGAGGTTTTCGATCGAATCACTGGCTGACCGGGACGAAGTCGCCAGCGCCTCGATCCGCGCCATGCTCTGACGCACCACGTGCTGGCCGCTGTCGACCTTGCTGTCGGCGGTCTGCGCGGCGAGCGCCGCTTCCTCGGCATTGCGCGCCACGTCATGCACAGTGGCGGTCATCTGGTTCATGGCAGTGGCCACCTGCTCGGTTTCTTCCTTCTGGCTGCTGACTTCCAGGTTGGTCTGCTCGGTGACCGCCGACAATGAATGCGCCGAGCTCGCCAGCTGTTCGATCCCCGCTTGCAGACCGCTGACGATGCCGCTGAGCCCGGCACCCATCTGCTGCATGGCGGACATCAGCTGGCCGATCTCGTCCCGCCGAGTGACCACCAGGTTGCCGGTCAAATCCCCGGAGGCGATGCGTTGCGCCGTTGCAATGACGCTGCGCAGCGGAGCCACGATCAGACGGGTCATGACCAGCGCCGCAATCAGCCCCGCCAACAGCGCCAGCACCGAAGCGCCGATGATGTTCAGCGTGTTTGTCTGCAGCTCGCTGGACACCGACTGGTCTTCGGCGTCGTACGCCTGATTGACCTCCTGCACCACCGACCGGGCGCTGGCGGCCAGCTGTTGCGACACCCTGGCCTCATCGGCCAGCAGCCCGGTGTATTCGGTGAGTTTGTCGCCGAAATTGGTGATGTGACCGCTGACTTCGGTAAGCACGGTCTGGTAACCGGCGTCCTTGATCTGGCCGCTGAGGTCCTGGGCCAGTTTCTGGGCTTGCACCGCCTGCTCGATCCTGCCGGTCCTGGCCTCTTCCCCCGAGCCGGTCTTGCGGCTCTGGTCAAGGCGCACGCGGGCCTCGTCCAGGGCCTGCATCATCAATTTGGAAATCTGGCTGACCTGTCCGGCCTGTTCGATGAACTCGGCGCCTTGCTGGCCCTGGGAATCCTTGAGCGCGTAGGCGCCGTCGTCGGCGAGACCGGCCTGCAACACGTCCAGGTTATTGGCGACACTGGACACCGACCAACTGGCCATTTCCAGGGCCAGGTCCTTGCTCTGGGTGAGGCTGACAAACTCGTCGAAGGCCTGGCGATACGCGGCCAGGCCCTGCTGCACCTGGGTCATCATGCTGTCGTTGCCAGTGGCGGCGGATTTGAGGTGCTCGGCCTGGACGTTCAACGCCTCTATTCCGGCGTGCAACGCTTCGACCTGTTTGGGGTCACTGTGCAGCGCGTAATCCTGCTCGATCAGGCGCACACGGTTGAGCCCGCTGTTGAGGGCGTTCATGTCTTTGAGGCTGTCGAAATGCACGCTGACCGAGCGCAGCGACCAGACACCGATGGCCGCCACCAGCGCGGTGAGCAGCAACACCAGACAGAATCCGATGCCGAGTTTCCTGGCCATGGAGAGATTGGCGAAACGCGTGTTCACGGCCGACATCATGATGGTTCATCCCTGTTGAAAGCGTGAAGGCGCACACATGGCGGCCATAACGGCTTCACCATTCAATTTCCGTGCAGATTCGCAACGGGCGGCCCGTAAAACAAGGGATTGACGCCAGAATGATGGCAATTAGCTATGCGGAGGTCGTTTACAGGATGGTTGTGGGCGGGATGCGTGGGAGCGTTAAGCGGCAGTGGTCAAATGCCTGCACTCGGACAGGGCGGCGCAGATGACAACTGTAGGAGCGCGCTTGCCCGCGAATGCGTCGGGTCTGTGACATCTAATGTGGCTGACCCAACGCCATCGCGGGCAAGCGCGCTCCTACAGTGACAGTGCGTGACCGCGCAGCGGCAGCGACGGTGACAGCGCGTTAGCGCGCAGCGGCGGCAACGGTAAGCGTGCCGCGATCAGCATCCAGGCGTGCATAGGTGCCCAGCGACACCGCGATGTTGCAATCGCCATGACCGATGGACAACCCGCCCAACAGCGGAATGCCCAGGCCGCCCAAACGTTCGATCAGCACATCCGCCGGTTTGATCACGGCGCCGCCATTGCCCGGTTCGCTGAACTGCCCCACGGCGACGCCCGCCAGACGCTGGAGAATGCCGCAGTTGGAGAGATGGGTGAGCAAGCGGTCCACGCGGTAAGCGGGTTCGTTGACGTCCTCGATCAGCAGGATGGCGCCTTCAAGGTCCGGCATATACGGCGTGCCGATGCAGGTGCTGAGCATGCTCAGGTTGCCGCCCAGCAACAGGCCTTCAGTGACACCCGAGGTGCGCACACGGAAGGTCGGCTCATCGGCGCTGGCTTCGACCACCACCGGTTCCGTGCTCATCAGCGCGTGCCGCAGGGTGCTGGCGAACAGGCCGCCGCGCTCCAACTGTGCACCGACAGGGCCATGCACCGTGGCCAGCCGGGCGTGGGTCCACAGCGCGCCGTGCAAGGCGGTGATGTCCGAGAAACCAATCAGCAGCTTCGGGTCGCGGCGCACTGCTGCGTAATCCACCTGGGCCAGAATGCGCTGCACGCCATAGCCGCCGCGATTGCACAGCACCGCGCGAATCTCCGGGTCCGACAGGGCGTCGTTGAGGTCGCCGACGCGGTGCTCGTCGGTGCCGGCGTAAAACGAGTGGGTGTCCAGGGCATGGGGATAAACCCGCGGCCGCAGGCCCCAACGGGTCAGTTCCTGCACCGCTGCCTGCACCCGCGCTTCGGGCAACGGGCCTGCCGGGGACACCAGGGCGACGGCATCGCCAGGGCGCAGGACGTTCGGGTGCAGGGTGTGGCTGATCACAGGCATCTCATCTCTCGGCGTTTCAACATATTTCGACAGAGCCGCAATGTAGAACAGCAGCGCGGATCACGCCAGTCACCGCGTTAACTGAGCTTGTCGGTGGAATCCGGTCGCGGGCCCTGGAAACGTTTGACCCGGTCGCGCAGCCAACCCACAAAACCGCTCTGATCCACCACTTGCGGCTTGCTTTCAAGCATCACCGCCCTGGCCTTGGCGCGGAACTTCTGCAGGCCGGCCAACGCGCCGATCAGTTCGGGGTGTTCCTGCAGCCAGGGTTCCAGATCAGCGCGGTCGATGCGGTAAATCATGCAATCGGTGTAGGCACAGAATCGCGCCAGGGTCGGCGTCTGGTCGACGAAACCGCTCTCGCCGATCAGCTCGCCGGGGCCCATGCGCCCGACTTCCAGCCAGCTGTCGCCGTGCAGCACCGACGCGGACACCACGCCCGATTCAATGATGTACAACGCCTCGGGCACGATGTCCTGCGCCAGCACCACGTCCCGGGCGGCGAACGCGCTCAGGTGCATGTGCCGCTCGAGTTCGGCACGGTCGCCATCGCTGAGCATGCGCAACGCGCCGACCGTGTTGAGCACCGCCGACTGCCGAGTCGCCGGACGCAGCTGATCCTGGCGGGTTTCGGTGGACGCCAGTTGCCGGTGGATCAGGTCGAACAGTTGATTGCGCACCGCTGAACGGCGGTCGCGGGATTTGACGTAGCCGGTCACCTCATATTCGACGATGCGAATGCCGGACCTGACCACCGACGCCGATGCGCCGGGCTGCACCAGCAGCTCGCGGCAGCCCTGAATCGCTTTATTCAGCGAATCCAGCACCAGGCTGGGGCGCAGGCGGCTCGAGAGCTCGATGGTCAGGCTGATGGAATGGAAATGATCGGGGCGACTGAAGTTGGTGATGCGGGTCTTGGCGGCCACGGCGTTGGGGATCACTACCATGCTGCCTTCGCCGGTCAGCAGGTGTGTGGAACGCCAGTCGATTTCAATGACTTTGCCTTCGATGCCGTCAACGCCGATCCAGTCATCGACCCGAAACGGTTTGGTGGCATTGAGCACGATGCCGGAGAACACATCCCCCAACGTGCTTTGCACCGCCAGACCGACGATGATCGCCACCGCGCCGGAGGTGGCAAGCAAGCCTTTGACCGGCAGGTCGAGGACGTACGCAGCCGCCGCGACGGTGGCGATCAAGAAGATCACCGCGCCCATCAGGTCCTGGAGCAAATGCCCCTTGCCGCCGATTTTCGGCGCCATCACCAGCAACATGACCATGGTCAACGTGCGCGCACCGAACAGCCACCAGGCGATGGTCAGCACCGTGCCCAACACATGGCGCGCAGGGTCCCACCCTGCCGGCACCGGATACAGCGGGCTCAAGCCGCTGTCGAGCACGGCCATGCTGAACAGCACAAACAGCAGCACGCGACCGAGCATTTTCCAGCGCTTGAGGCGCATCGGCACCCACTGCCACAGCACCATGTCGGCGATCAGCAGCAGCGCTGCGCTGATCAACGGATAAGCGAACCACAGGTGATCCATCAAGAGCCCTCATGCCGGAAACCGCCCATGCAGCGCAGCTTAGCCGATCGGCATGAGAAGCGGTGCCCTGGTTACGGTAGCGGGCAGGCGTGCGGCGCTTCAGGCCCAATGGCGCCTGTTTTGCCTTCGGCCACTTTCTCGGCGCGCCTCACCGCCGTGCTGTCGCGCAGCGCGCGGTAATAATCCGGCCGTGTCTCCAGCGTGTCGGTCAGCGGTAATGCTTCAGCGCGACCATCGACCACCCCGCCCACCCCTTGCGCGCTGCTCACCGCATCCACGGTGTCGCTGTTGCCGCTGCCGAAGGGATCGACCAAAAAGCTCAGCAGCACACCCGCCGTGTCCCGGGTGTTGTGCGTGCCCAACAGCGGCAATTCGACGATAGGCCCGTTCGCCAGGCCCCAGACGCCGAAGGTCTGGCCGAAATCGGCGCTGTGGTGCGCCAGCCCCATGGGCGTTGCCACGTCAATAAAACCGAGCAAGCCGACGGTGGTGTTGAAGGTGAAGCGGGCCAGGGTGTTACCCGAGCGTCGCACGTTGCCTTGCAGCAGGTCGTTGATCAGGACTTTGGGCTCGGCGAAGTTGCTGACGAAGTTGTGCACGCCGCTCTGCACGAAGTCGGGCAGCGCACGATAACCCCGGGCCACCGGCTTGAGCACGTACCCGTCCAGCACCTGGTTGAAGCCGAACACATCGCGATTGAAGGATTCGACGGGGTCATGGACCTCGGTCGGGGCGCTGTCGCACGGGTTTTGCGGCGCCACTTGAGCGCACGCCAGCAGACTGGACATGGCCAGGCCCAGCGCCAACGGTCGCAGAAACAGCGCATCACTGATAATCCGGCCCCAGGTGAAGGCTCGCGGACCGGAGGGATAACGACGGGACAGCGTAAACACTGATTTCGACATGCGGGGACTCCCTGAATGGATGCCCCACGGTGGCGCCTGTTTTTTGCGGCGGTATGTCGCGTTTCTGTCGGCGCGGCAAGAATGTTACCGCGTTGAAATAATCGGGGAACGTGGGAAAAAGGCTTTAGATTAGCGCCTCGAATGACCCGAACGTGATGCCCTGTGAACAGACTGCTGATTGTCGACGATGACGTGGAAATCCTTGCCCTGCTCAAAAAGTTCTTTGTGCAGCACTCCTATGACGTGGACCTGGCCAGCGACGGCCCGTCGATGTGGGCAGCCCTGTCGCGGCAACGCCCTGACGTCATCATCCTGGACGTCATGCTCCCGGGCGAAGGCGGCCTGAGTCTGTGCAAGCGCCTGCGCGCCGAATCGAACATTCCGATCATCATGCTCACGGCCATGGGCGAACTGAGCGACCGCATTGTCGGCCTTGAGCTGGGCGCCGATGATTACCTGGCCAAGCCGTTCGATGCCCGTGAATTGCTGGCGCGGCTGCGGGCCGTGCTCCGGCGGGTCAGCGATCACCCGCTGTCGGCCAGTGAGCCGCAACGGCCGGTCATTGCGTTCGATCAGTGGCAACTGGACGTCACCCGTCGCGAGCTGCGCTCTGCGGACGGCGTGATGACGCCATTGTCGGCCGGCGAGTTCGACCTGTTGCTGGTGTTCGTCGAACATGCCCAGCGCATCCTCACCCGCGAACAGTTGCTGGACCTGTCCCGGGGGCAACGGCACGACGCGTTCGATCGCAGCATCGACGTCCAGGTCAGCCGCCTGCGGCGCAAGATCGAACCGGACAACGTCAGCCCGGAACTGATTCGCACCGTGCGTAACGGCGGCTACATGTTTACCGCCAGGGTGAGTCGCTCATGAAGTCCCTGTTCAGGGTGCCCGACACCATCAGCCGCTGGATCGCCCTGACGATTGCCATGGCGATGCTGGTGTTATTGCTGCTCAACCTGCTGTTCACGCAGATCGCCGGGGTCTGGGCCAAGCCGCCGTTGCGCCAGACCGGGCTCATCGAGCAGATCGCCAGCATCAGCCGTGCGGTTGATGCAGCGCCCCCTGCCTTGCGCGATCACCTGGCCGCAGCCGTGAGCAATCAGGCGTATAGCGTGCGCTGGTATGAGCGCAAGGCGGACCTGGTGACCCCTGCTCCCGAAACTGAAAGTGATCATGGCATTACCCGCTCGTTGCGCGTCCTGTTGGGCCGCGCAGACCGTGGCGTCGAGGCGTTCGAGCCGCAGGACTGGGGGGATGACCAACGCCACGCGACCTACGCCATGCTGGTTGAACTGGATGACCACAGCTGGCTGTTCTTCGAGGCGCCGGTGCGCAGTTGGGGGCTGGACAGTGAAGTGCGCAACGGCATTGTCTTCGTGCTGATGCTGGTGTCGACCCTGCTGGTGGCGTTGGTCGCCACCCGCCGGCTGGCCAGGCCGTTGCAGAGCTTTGCACGGGCGGCGCGACGCTTTGGCGATGACTTTCATGCGCCGCCCATCGTTCCCGTGGGCCCCCGTGAAATCCGCGAAGTCACGGCGGCGTTCAACACCATGCAGGCGCAGATCCAGCGTTTCGTTGCCGACCGCACGCAAATGCTCGCGGCCATTTCCCACGACCTGCGCGCGCCGCTGACGCGCATGCGGTTGCGCGGGGAATTCATCGACGACCCGGAGCAGCAGTCCAAACTGTTCCGCGATGTCGATGAAATGGACGTGATGATCAACACCGCCCTGGAGTTCTTCCGTGACGAAGCGCGCCTGGAGCAGAGCACGCCCTTTGATCTGGCCGAACTGCTGCTGACGATCATCGATGACTATCGCGATCAGGGCGTGCGCCTGGCGTACGACGGCCCGCACAGACTGGTATACGCCGGCCGCCCTCAAGGACTCAAGCGCGCCATTGTCAACCTGATCGAGAACGCGGTGAAATACGGCACGCGCCCGCACCTGCGGCTGGCACGGCAAACCAGGGCGGTGACCCTTGAGGTGGTCGACAGCGGGCCGGGCATCCCCGAGGCCTCGCTGGAGCAGGTGTTCGCGCCGTTCTTCCGGCTGGAGCAGTCCCGCAACCGCACCACCGGCGGCGTCGGCCTCGGGTTGCCCGCCGCCCGGGCTATCATCATCGGCCACGGCGGCCAGCTGAGCCTGCGCAACGCGACCGAAGGCGGGCTGATTGCCCGGATCGAATTGCCAGTGGGCTGACACCCCCGCCCACGCCGAACGCACAACCCGTGGGAGGGAGCTTGCTCGCGATTCGACGCCCGGAACGCAGAACATGCGGTGAATGTAGCGGCCTCTTCGCGAGCAAGCTCCCTCCCACGTGTCCTCTGGCGCACCATCACGGCAGTGGATCGAATTGCATTCGGTGCATTGCGCGTCCTTGCCTTGGACGCGTTCAACGGCTATCACTCCGGTTTGTCCCTCGACTCGAGAACCCCCCATGACCGCTTTGAACAACCGCCAGTTTCTGCTCGCCCGACGCCCTGTCGGCCCCGCCAGCCGCGATGACTTCACCTTCCAGACCGTGCCGGCGGCCCCCGTCGGGCCGCAGCAAGTGCTGGTGAAGAGTGAGTTCCTGTCCCTGGACCCGGCCATGCGCGGGTGGATGAATGAGGGCAAGTCCTACATTGCGCCGGTGGAACTGGGTGCAGTGATGCGGGCGCTGGGCGTGGGCAAGGTGGTCGAATCGCAGCACCCGGATTTTGCCGTGGGCGACTATGTCCAGGGCGCGCTGGGGGTGCAGGACTATTTCGTCGGCGAGCCCAAGGGCTTCAACAAGATCGACCCGTCGCTTGTGCCGTTGCCGCGCTATCTGTCTGCGCTGGGCATGACCGGCATGTCGGCGTACTTCGCGCTGCTGGACGTGGGCGCGCCCAAAGCGGGAGACACCGTGGTGATTTCCGGCGCAGCCGGCGCAGTGGGCAGCATCGCCGGGCAGATCGCCAAAATCAAAGGCTGCCGGGTCATCGGTATCGCCGGCGGCGCGGAGAAGTGCAAGGCGCTGCTGGACGACTACGGTTTCGACGGCGCCATCGATTACAAGAGTGAAGACATCAACGCCGGCCTGAAGCGCGAATGCCCCAAGGGCATAGATGTGTTTTTCGATAACGTCGGCGGCGACATTCTGGACGCCGTGCTCACGCGGCTGGCGCCCAGGGCACGGGTGGTGATCTGCGGCGCGATCAGTCAGTACAACAACAAGGAGGCCGTGAAGGGCCCGGCCAATTACCTGTCGCTTCTGGTCAACCGCGCGCGCATGGAAGGCTTCGTGGTGCTGGACCATGTGGCGAACTTCGCCAGCGCCGGGAAGGAGATCGCCGGCTGGCTGGCTCAGGGCAGGATCAACAGCAAGGAGCACATCGTCGAGGGCCTCGAGACCTTTCCGGAAACCCTGCAGATGCTGTTCAAGGGCGAGAACACCGGGAAGCTGGTGTTGAAGGTGTAACCCCTCGGCACCCGATTGACTGTAGGAGATCCCCCGTCGTCCATACGCCGCGCTGTCGCGCAGCAAACTGGGAGGCCTACGGTGCTTTTGATTCTGGCCGCAGGCCGTGGGAGCTGGCTTGTCCTGCGATCTGCCGGGAACCGGCAGTGAAACCTGTGCACGCGGCGCGTCTGACAGGCTGAGGACTTAGGTTTGGGGCCGCTGCGCAGCCCATCGTCGGCAAGCCGGACTCCCACGCCTTCCGGGCAGAAACAAGGTTGTTGAGCTTTCAAAATCAACAACAAATCCCTTGTTTGATGGGAGTGAGCTTGCTCGCGATGCTTTTCCGGTCGCACGCTTGATGTTGAGCCTACCGGCGCCATCGCGAGCAAGCTCACTCCTACAGGTTGGGTCCCCGTCATGGCATCTGGAGTTGCCGCGAGCCTGTAAATAACCTGAACAACTCATCGATCGTGCTGCCAAAACCACCTGGAGGCGCACGATGATGTAAGCTCGTGCGCTATTGATTTCGACCCATCCGAGAGGCATATGCGGGCCACCTTCCGACGCTCCACGCTTTCCAGACTCCGCGGATTTCCATTGCCCGTTGACGCACTGACCCTTGTGCCCAGCGCCGCCGATTACCGTCGTTGCCTGCTGGAGCAGATTGCCAGCGCTGAACAGCGCATCTACGTCGTCGCGCTTTATCTGCAACAGGATGAAGCCGGCCAGGAAATCCTCGACGCGCTTTATGCCGCCAAAGCGGCCCGGCCACACCTCGACATCGTGGTGCTGGTGGACTGGTTTCGTGCCCAGCGCGGCCTGATCGGGGCCGGCAAGCAGGCCGGCAACTCGACCTGGTATCAGGCCCAGCACCTGGAACACGACGAAGAAGTCCCCACCTACGGCGTGCCGGTGCAGACCCGCGAGCTGTTCGGCGTGCTGCATTTGAAAGGCATCGTGGTCGATGACTGCGTGATCTACAGCGGTGCCAGCATCAACAACGTGTACCTGGACAAACTGGGCAAATACCGCCTCGACCGCTATCACCTGGTGCGCAACAAGGCGCTGGCGGACTCGTTTCAGCGTCTGATTCAGGACGAGATTCTGCCCTCCGACGCCGTGCATCGCCTGGACCTGCCCTCCCCGCCGAGTTCGCGCAGCCTGCGCAATGAAATCCGTCAGTTCCGCCAACGCCTCAAGCGCGCCAGCTACAACACCGACGCCGGCCTGACCGACAACGGTGAACTGCGGGTCATTCCGCTGCTGGGCATCGGCAACAAGAACCCGCTGAGCCGCATCCTGTGCGACCTGATTGCCGCCGCCGACACCCAGCTGACGCTGTGCACGCCGTATTTCAACATGCCGCTGGTGATCAAGCGCGAACTGAACCGGGCCCTCAAGCGCGGCGTGAAGATCGACATCATCATCGGCGACAAGACCGCCAATGACTTCTTCATCCCGCCCGACGAGCCGTTCAAAGTGATTTCGGCGCTGCCCTATCTGTATGAAATCAGCCTGCGACGCTTCGTGCAGAAGCATCAGGAAGCCGTGGCCAAGCATCAGTTGAACATCCACTTGTGGAAGGACGGCGACAACACCTTTCACCTGAAGGGCCTGTGGGCCGATGACCGCTACACCCTGCTGACCGGCAACAACCTCAACCCCCGAGCGTTTCAGCTGGACCTGGAAAACGGCCTGCTGATCGATGACCCCAAGGGTGAATGGCTCAAACCCCGGGAAGCGGAGATCGAGCACTTGATGCGCAACACCCAGCGCGTGGGCCGCTACGACGAGCTGGACACCCTGAGCGAGTACCCGGAAGGCGTGCGCACGTTCCTGCGTCGCGTCAGCCGGGTGCGGGTCGAGCGCCTGCTGTACCGCATCCTGTGATGCCGGGATCGCCAGCGTGAGCAAGAAAACCGGTATCCGCGCCCAGCAAGCCGACCAGACCCGGGCGCGGATTCTTCAAGCGGCGATCAAAGTGTTCACCGAAGACGGCTACTCGGGCGGCCGCATCGAGCGCATTTCCGCCGAAGCCGACTCCAACGACCGCATGCTCTATTACTACTTCGGCAGCAAGGAAAAGCTCTTCGTGCGGGTGCTTGAGCACACCTACGAGCAGTTCAACCTGGCCGAAAGCACGCTGCGCCTCGACCCGTCGACGCCCCAACAGACCCTGCGCCAGTTGGTGGGCTTCGTCTGGGATTACTACGTGACCCACCCGGAGTTCGTGGCAATCCTGAGCATCGAGAACCTGCACAAGGGCAAGCACGCCCGGCAATCCAGCGAACTGCGGCGCCTGTCGGGGGAAGCGGTGGGCGTGCTCCGGCCGATCATCGAAGCGGGTCAGCAGCAAGGGCTGTTCCGCGAGGACCTGGACATCAAGCACGTGTACCTGATGATCGCCTCGCTCTGCTACTTCTATAACTCCAACCTGCACACCCTGACCTCGTTCCTCGATCCAGACATCGCCCAGCCGCAACAGCGGCAGGATTGGTTAGTGTTTATCAGTGACCTGGTGGTGCGGGGGGTGATGAGGCTGCCATAGCCATGCGCCGGTCTTGTAGGAGCTGACGAGCCGCCGAAGGCTGCGAAGCGGTGTGTCAGGCAAACCATAATCGCAGCCTTCGGCGGCTCGTCAGCTCCTACAAACAAGCTCACCGGTCAATGAGTGCCGGGATTGGCCCTCAAGTGCGCCACCTTCTCGGTCAACCCCGTCCACTGCGGCTCATTCGGCGCGAAGCGATGACGCAAGTACGCGCTCAACTCGCTGATCTGGGTGTTGGACAGGCTGTCCTTGAAGCCCGGCATGTAGCCCAGGTCCGGCGTCGCCGGGTTGGAAATCCCCTGCAGAATCAAGTTCACCAGGTTGTCCGGCACGGCGCTGTGGACGTTGGTGTTGGTGGCCAGTGACGGACTGACCCCAAACAGCTTCGGCCCCAGGCCATCGGCATGACAGCCCTGGCACGAGCCTTCGAAAATCCGCTGACCGTTGTTCAATGTCACCGCGCTGACACTCGGCTGCGCGACCTCCTGATTCACGGGCACTGCCGCCGCTTCGGCCGAACCGTTCAGCGACGCCAGGTACACCGCCATCGCCCGTACATCGGCCTTCGGCAATTTCGCAAGCTCGCTTACCACCGGCCCCATGGGACCTGCCGCCACGCCGTGGGCATCGGAATAGCCGGTGCTCATGTAGTTGAACAGTTGATCCTCGGTCCACGGCGTCGGCGATTTCGACAGGCTGTTGAGCGCCGGCGCTTCCCAGCCATCGACCATGCCACCCGCCAGAAACGACGCACCGCCCTTCTCCGCGCCCAATGCGTTGCGCGGTGAATGGCATGCCGCGCAGTGCCCCAGGCCGTTGACCAGATAGTTGCCGCGATTCCACTGCTCGCTTTGCAGCGGCTGGACCTGGATCTCGCCCTTGCGCAAGTACAACGCGTTCCAGCCCGACATCAGCGGCCGCAGGTTGAACGGAAATGTGAGGTCATTGGTTTTCGGCGCCTGTTTGACCGGCGTCTGCGACATCAAGTACGCATACAGCGCCTGCATGTCGGCGTCGTTGATGTTTCTGAACGCCGTGTAAGGAAACGCCGGATACAGGTTCTTGCCATCGCGACTGATGCCGTCGCGCATCGCTCGCTCGAACGCCGGGTAGGACCAGTTGCCGATCCCGGTCTCCGGGTCCGGGGTGATGTTGCTGCTGTACAGCGTACCGAACGGCGTTTCCATCGCCAGGCCGCCCGCATTGGTGACCCCGCCCGGCGCCGTGTGGCAGACCGCGCAATCACCCACCGCCGCCAGTTGCCGGCCGCGCTCCAGGGTCGAGGCCGACCAGGTGCCCGCGCTGGGCGGGGTGATCGGGGCGATTTCGGATTTGAACGGGAACGCCGTGGCGGCGACACCCAAAATGGCGCCGAACGCGGCGAACAGCGAGCCAAACAGCCATTTCGAGCGCTTGGCTTTCGGCGATTCCGGCGGGTTGCTGTTGGCGGCCTCGCCCGCGCCTTTCAATGCGGCCAGCACCCGCTCTGCGGTAATCGGCAGTTCACGGAAGCGAATCCCGGTGGCGTCGTATATGGCGTTGGCAATCGCCGCGGCACTTGGGACGGCGGCAGATTCCCCGGCACCCAGGGGCGGTTCGCTCTGGCGCGGCATCATCATGACGTCGATTTTCGGCACTTCCGGGAAGGTCAAAATCGGATAGCCGCCCCATTCCTTGCTCGACACCGTGGATTCCTCGAACGTCACCCGCTCCTTGAGCACCCGGCTGGTGGACTGGATGACGTTGCCGTGAATCTGATGTTGCACCCCCGCCGGATTGACCATCATCCCGGCGTCATGGCCGATGACCACACGGGTCACCGAAACGTCGCCGGTGTGCTTGTCCACCGCCACGTCCGCGACCCAGGCGCCCCACGCCGCGCCAAAGCCGGGGAACTTGCTGTGGATGTAGCGCGCGTAGGCAAATCCGCGCCCGCGCAGTACGCCGTCTTCTTCGGGGATCTGCATCGGCTCGGTGCGGGGCGCCCATTCGGCGCGGGCGGCGGTGGCCCGGACCAGTTCGGCGGCGCGCTCGTCGTGCAGGTAACGCAGGCGGTATTCAATCGGGTCGACGCCGGCGGCAAACGCCAGCTCGTCGATGTACGACTCGTGGGCGAAGGTGTTGGGCAAGGCCGACACGCCGCGCATCCACGAAGCGCGCACGATGGGCGCCATGTCGTTGATGGTGACGCGCAGGTGCTCGAAGTCGTAGGGCGGGATCGAGGTGCGGTCGCCCATTTCGAACATCGTGGCCACCGGGTCGACGCGACCGGTCAGCAGCAGCGCCAGGGTCGGCGCGTTGTTGGATGGGTAACTGGTCTGGAAGTCATAACCGGCCACGCCGCCGTCGGCGTTGATGCCGCCATCCACTTCCATCAGTTGCGCGGTGCCCTTGGGTTCCCAGGCGTGCTCTTGCTCGCGGGTCAGTTGCACCCGCACCGGCAGGCCCACGGCCCGGGACAGCAGCACGGCGTCGGCGCACACGTCATCGGCGCAGTTGCGGCCGTAACAGCCGGCGGCTTCCATGCGGATGATTTCGATGTTGTCTTCGGGGTACTCCAGCAGCCAGGCCAGATCGGCGCGCAACATGTGCGGATTCTGCGTGCCGGACCACACCCGAATGCCGTCGGGCCGGTAGTCCGCCAACCCGCAGGACGGTCCGATGGAGCCGTGAATCTGGTAGGGCCACAGGTAGGTGCGGGTCATCCGTTCAGTGGCGCCGTCCAGCGCCTCGACCACATTGCCCTTGTCCATGACCACCCGCTGGATGCTCGGGTTGTCGCGGATCGCCTGTTCGACGTTGCCCATGTCCGGCAGTTTGTGCTGCCACGGTTTCCAGGTGACTTTCAGCGCCAGCGCGGCCTTGGCAGCCTGCTCTTCGCGCAGGGCGACGATGCCGACGAAGTCACGGATCACCACCACCCGCACGATACCGGGGATGTGGGCGATGGAGGATTCATCGACGTTCAGCAGGCTGGTGCCGACAAAATCCCCGGTGTCGTAACCGGCGTACGGCGGGCGCACCACTCGGCCGTGGAGCATGTCCGGCAGGCGCATGTCGTGCACGTACGTCAGCTCGCCGGTGGCCTTGCCGGGGATGTCGACCCGCGCGGCGGCCTGGCCCACCAGTTTGTAGTCTTCGAGTTTCTTCAGCGGCGCGTCGCCGGAGATGCGCAATTCGACGTGCCGGCCGCTGACCAGCTCACCGAAACGGAACGTGCGACCGTCGTCGGCCTTGATCACGCCTGCGTCGATGACCAGAGTACGGGCATCCACCGACCAGCGCTCGGCGGCTTCATCCAGCAGAAAACGCCGGGCCTCGGCGGCGGCATTGCGCAGCGGGATGGCGGAGATCTGCAAGGTGGCACTGGCGATGGTCGCGCCCTGATTGGGTGCGCGCTCGGTGTCGCCGAGGATCATGGTCACCTGGGCCATAGTCAGGTCCAGTTCCTCGGCCACGATCTGCGCCAGGGAGGTACGAATGCCGGTGCCCAGGTCCACGTGGCCGTTGAAGGCATAGACGGTGTCGTCTTCATCGATGGCGATGAACAGCCCCAGCTCCATGGGCCTGACGGTGGGCGTGCCGCCTTTGGCGACGGGGCCGGACGGCGGCAGGATGTCATCGACGATCAGCAGTACGCCGTTTTTCGCCAGCAGTTGATCACGGGTAGGCGGGGTCTGGGTCATGGTCGTCGATCCGTTCAAGGCTGTTGGCGGGCGGCACGCATCACCGCGCGCAGAATTTCGATGTGGGTGCCGCAACGGCAGAGGTTGGCCGAGAGTTCGTTGCGGATTTGCGCTTCGGTGGGGTGCGGGTTGCGGTCGAGCAACGCCTTGGCGGTCATGATCATGCCGTTCATGCAGTAGCCGCATTGCGCGGCCTGCTCGTCGATGAACGCCTGTTGCACCGGGTGCGGGCACTCGCGGGTGCCGATGCCTTCCAGGGTGGTGATCTCGCGGCCTTCGGCGCCGGCCAGCGGGAACACGCAGGGTCGCGCGGCCACGCCGTCGATGATCACCGTGCACGCCCCGCATTCGCCCAGCCCGCAGCCGAATTTGGGGCCGTTGAGGTGCAGGTCGTTGCGCAGAATCATCAGCAACGGCGTGTCCGCCATGGCCGTGACCGACGTCGCCTGCCCGTTGACCCGCAGCGTCACGGTCTTCTCTGCCGCGACTGCACGCTCACTCATGTTCCGCTCCCGCCTGTTACCCACCTTCCCTGGCGTTTGATGAAGTGTTTACTTCATGAAATGGGAGCAGGAAGCGTGCCAGTGAGCGGAAGCGGAAGATGAAGGATGGTTTTACTGATAACCCGCCTTTGTAGGAGCTGACGAGCCGCCGAAGGCTGCGAAGCGATGTGGCAGACAAATGTGCGTTGTTTGTCTACCGCGATCGCAGCCTTCGGCGGCTCGTCAGCTCCTACAGGGGAATGCGTTTATTCTTCGCTGTCATCAATCAACTTGCGCAGCAAAAACAACACCGCCACGCGTTCGGCGGGGTTGAGTTTGTTCATTGTCAGTTCGCTGATGTGCGCGGCGCGGGGCACGGTTTCCTGTACCCGTTGCAGGCCGATGTCGGTCAGGCTGCAGATGACTTTGCGCTTGTCTTGCGGGTCCGGCTCGAGACTGATCAGGTCGCGGGCCTTGAGGCGGTCGACGATGCCGCGAATGGTGGCCTGATCCACCGCCGTGGCCTTGACCAGTTCGGTCTGCGAGCTGGGCCCGTGGTCGCGCAAGGCGCACAGGGTGACGAACTGCACCGCGGTCAACTGCGAATCGCCGACGTTCTGCTGAAAGATCGCCAAATGGCGCTGGTAGGCCTTGCGCAGCAGGTGGCCAACCTGATTGGAAAAGGCGTAGGACTCGGATTTGGAAGGGTCGTCGGTGGACACGGAGGGCTCGTTTCGCGGCGGGAAAGGTTGGGGTGGGTACATTAACGTGTGCGGGGATGGAGGGGAATCGATCACCGCAGATCCATTGTAGGAGCGCGCTTGCCCGCGATTGGGTGTGTCAGTAACGCAAATGTCAGATGACCCACCGCAATCGCGGGCAAGCGCGCTCCTACAGGTCATTCAACCTTCGACGCCTGCGGCGCAACCACTTCCCCACCCAGCACCACGGCCAGGTCATCCAGGTAGATGTCGCAACGACGCAGCGGGATGTCCAGGTGGCACGGGGTCTTGCGCTTGCCGCCCACTTCAGTGTTCGGGCCGGTGGAAAACAGGAAGTTGCCGTAGAACGCCCGGGCGTCCATGCACATGCCGTCGTTCTTGTCGTGCAGGCCCATGGCCGTCCACTGCGCGCGCGGCTGCAAACCCCAACCGATGTGGGAAATGCCGTACACGTCCGGGTCGTTGAAGTACTTCATGTAATCGCGCAGGTATTCGGCCTCGAAGCCGCCGTGGATCGAGGTGATGAAGCCCTTGTCGATCTCCAGGGTGATCTGCTCGCGGGAGTAGTTCTTGAACGGCAGGATGATGTCGCCGATGTCGACGACCAGCGTGCCTTCGGCGGTTTCCTCGTTCGGCCAGGAGAACAGAAAGCCGCTGGGCCAGTGGTCCCAACGCCCTGGCTCGTCGGCAAAACCGTACTCGGTCACCGACGGGTACTGCCCCAGTTTCGCGCGGAAATCGCTGCCCGCCTTGGACTTCACCTGAATCGTGCGAGCCGCTTTCAATACTTCTTCAGCCGCCAATACCCGCGCCTTGTCGGCCAGGGTCGGCAGCATGCGCGCCAGCACTTCCGGGGGTTCGACCGCCAGCAGAATGCGCGTGCCGGTCTTGAGGATCTGTTCCTGTTCCGGCGAGTGCAGCAGCATCATGGTGTCGACGATCAGGTCGGCGGCCTCCAGCGCCCGTTGTGCGGCGAGGTTGCCGGTCAGGGCGGTGTCGCCGCAATAGGCGGTCATGTCGTTGCCCATGGCGGTCGGGTGGTTGAACGACGGCAATTCCACCGCGTACACCTTGGCGCCCAGGCGCTGGGCCGCGTCCATCGCGGCACGCACGGTGCGCGGATTGGAGTAATGGCTCTTCAAAATCGCCACGCTCTGGGTGCTGTCAACTTTCGACAGCTTCAGCACGTGTTCAAACATTTGCGTCAATTCGCTATCACTAACCGCCATTTTCGTCTCCTCGTCATTCGGCCGTTGCCAAATGCACCATTGAAAGGCATCGCGCTTCAGAGTAGTGCACTTTTTAAAGCGTACACACTTATTAAATGCGATCAGACATCAAATGGATGCTGTCTGCAAGAGCTGAGCCACTTCGTTACCCAAGCACACACATCCCGTATTTACGGTGTAACTACGGGTGACAGGTCCCGTTTAGCGGCACGATTGTATTTTTCGAAACACCTATTCACATTTAAATAAAACAGTGTATACACTGGAAAAACGCAACAGGGCGGCACCACGGGTTCGCCTGACAAACAACCGCTTTCACGACTCAAGGGAAACGCCCCATGCCAAGCGCACAAAAAATCGCCATCGTCGGCTCAGGTCTGGGTGGGGCTGCGGCTGCCACGCTGCTACAGAAAGCGGGCTTCACGGTGGATGTCTACGAACAGGCCGCCGAGTTCTCGCGCATCGGTGCAGGGATCCACATGGGCCCGAACATCATGAAGATCTTCCGCCGTATGGGCATCGAGCAACAGCTCAGTGACATGGGCTCGCACCCGGACTACTGGTTCAGCCGTGACGGCGCCAGCGGCGATTACCTGTCGCGCATTGCGCTGGGCGAGTTCGCGGTCAAGGAATACGGCGCGGCGTACATCACCGTGCACCGGGGCGACCTGCACGCGCTGCAGATGTCGACCCTGGCGCCGGGCAGCGTGCATTTCAACAAATGCCTGACCACCCTTGAAGAAACCGAAACCGGCGTGCGCCTGAACTTCGCCGACGGCACCCATGCCAACGCCGACATCGTGATCGGTGCCGACGGCATCAATTCGCGCATCCGTGAAGAACTGCTGGGCGTGGAAAAACCGCTGTACAGCGGCTGGGTCGCACACCGCGCCCTGATCCCCAGCGAAGTGCTGACCAAATACAAACTGGACTTCGAGAACTGCGTGAAGTGGTGGAGCGAGGACCGTCACATGATGGTCTACCACACCACCGGCAAGCGCGATGAGTACTACTACGTGACCGGCGTGCCACACCCGGCATGGGATTTCCAGACCGGTTGGGTCGACAGCAGCCAGGCCGAGATGTATGAAGCCTTCGCCGGTTATCACCCCACCGTGCAGGCCTTGATCGAATCCACCACCAGCGTGACCAAATGGCCGTTGCTCAATCGCAACCCGTTGCCGCTGTGGAGCCGTGGCCGTCTGGTGCTGCTGGGCGACGCCTGCCACCCGATGAAGCCGCACATGGCCCAGGGCGCCGGCATGGCCATCGAAGACGCGGCGATGCTGACCCGCTGCCTGCAGGAAACCGGGCTCACCGATTACAGCACTGCGTTCCAGCTCTACGAAGCCAACCGCAAGGAGCGCGCGTCCCGCGTGCAGGCCGTGTCGAACGCCAACACCTGGCTGCGCACCCAGGAAGATCCGGCCTGGGTCTTCGGTTACGACCTGTACGGTCAGGCACTGAAGTCCGGGGTCAGCGCATGAGCACCTTCATCCACGGCGGCAACGTCCAGGCCAATGGCATTCGTCAGCACTACCTGCGCTACGGCGGCGAGCAGCATCAGGGCAAACCGGCACTGATCCTGATTCCGGGCATCACCAGCCCGGCGATCACCTGGGGTTTTGTCGCCGAACACCTGGGCCAGTATTTCGACACCTACGTACTGGATGCGCGGGGCCGCGGCCTGTCCTCCACCGGACCGGACCTGAATTACAGCGTCGACACCTGCGCCGATGACATCTCGGCCTTTGCCGACGCCATGAACATCGACAGCTATCACCTGGCCGGCCACTCCATGGGCGCGCGTTTTGCAGTGCGTATGTCCGTGCGCAACCCGCGCGGCCTGAAAAGCCTGGTGCTGATCGACCCGCCGGTGTCCGGTCCCGGTCGTCGTGAATACCCGGCCAAACTGCCGTGGTACGTGGACTCGATTCGCCAGTCGCAAAAAGGCATGACGGCCGATGACATGCGCGCGTTCTGTGCCACCTGGACCGTGGAGCAACTGCAGCTGCGCGCTGAATGGCTGCACACCTGCTACGAGCCGGCCATCATCAAGGCGTTCAACGATTTCCACGACGAAGACTTTCATCAGGACCTGCCGAACCTGCCCGTCCCTGCCCTGCTCATCGTCGCCACCCGCGGCGGTGTGATCCAGGCCGAGGACGAAGCCGAGATCCGGCAGTTACAACCGACCATCAAGATTGTTCACGTGGCAGACGCCGGGCATATGATTCCGTGGGATAACCTCCCGGGTTTCTTCGCCGCCTTCGGTGACTTCCTCGGCCAGCCGCTTACCTAAGAGCACAACCGGATTGGACGGGTATGGGTGGGAGGGAGCTTGCTCGCGATGGGTGTTTCAGGCAGTGGAACTGCAACGACTGTACTGACCTTTCGCGAGCAAGCTCCCTCCCACAGGTTTCAGGCGTTGGCTTGAACAATTAATTGCACAGTGAGAGCGCCATGAGCAACGAACAAAGTGCAGACGCCAACTATCAGGGCGTGTGGGGCAATCGGGTCGGGTTCGGCAAGAAAGCCGCGCTGCTGATGATCGATTTCATGCAGGGCTACACCCAGGAAGGCGCGCCGTTGTACGCGCCGGGCGTGGTCACTGCGGTGGCGGAAAGTGTCGAGCTGCTGGCCAGTGCCCGGGAGAACGGGATTCTGGTGGTGCACACCAACATCCGTTACCACGCCGGCCACTTCATCGACGGCGGCATGTGGGTGATCAAGGCGCCGGTCATGAAAGACATGGTCGAAGGCAATCCGCTGGCGGCGTTCTGCGAAGAAGTGCTGCCGACGCCTGAGGAAGTGGTGATCAGCAAGCAATACGCCAGCTCGTTTTTTGGCACCTCGCTGGCTTCGCTGCTTCACGTTCAGGGCATCGACACCGTGGTGCTGGCCGGTTGTTCCACCAGCGGCTGCATCCGCGCCACTGCGGTGGATGCGGTGCAGCACGGGTTCCGGACCATCGTCGTGCGCGAATGCGTCGGGGATCGGCATTCCGCGCCGCATGAAGCAAATCTGTTCGATATCGATAACAAATATGGGGATGTGGTGGCCAAGCAGGAAGCAATCGCGTACTTCCAGAAATAACGCAGACCCTGTAGGAGCTGACGAGCCCCGGCGAGGCTGCGATGCGGTACAGCTGACACACCGCAATCGCAGCCTCGCCCGGGCTCGTCAGCGCCTACAGGGGATTGGTGTACCTGCGCCAGAAACCGTCCAACCGTCATAAGCACCAACCCGAAACACCAGGAGCCACCCATGCCCTCTGCGAATATAGAAACCGCTGCGCTCGCCGCAACGGACCCGATCAAAGCGCTGTACCACAAGATCACCTGGAAGCTGATTCCCTTCCTCTGCTTCTGCTACCTGGCCGCGTACCTGGACCGCATCAACATCGGCTTCGCCAAGCTGCAGATGCTCGACCAGTTGCACCTGAGCGAAACCGCGTTCGGCCTCGGCGCCGGGCTGTTTTTCGTCGGCTACATCCTGTTTGAAGTGCCGAGCAACCTGGTGCTGGAAAAGGTCGGCGCGAAGATCTGGATCGCCCGGATCATGATCACCTGGGGCTTGCTCTCGGTCTGCACCCTGTTCGTCACCACCTCCACCCAGTTCTACATCCTGAGATTTTTGCTGGGCGCGGCCGAAGCGGGTTTTCTGCCCGGCGTGCTGTTCTACCTGACCACCTGGTTCCCCACCTATCGCCGTGGCCGCATCATCGCGCTGTTCATGATCGGCCTGCCGCTCTCCAGCGTGATCGGCGGGCCGTTGTCGGGCTGGATCATGGGCCACTTCGACATGACCGGCGGCCTGCGCGGCTGGCAGTGGCTGTTCCTGATCGAGGGCATCCCCAGCGTATTGCTCGGGGTGCTGACCTTCTGGGCATTGCCCAACACCCCCCAACAGGCGACGTGGCTGAACGACAGCGAAAAGGCGTTGCTGGAAGGCGAATTGCGCCAGGACGACATTGAAGGCAAGGACAGCAAACACAGCTTCCGTGACGGCTTCTTCAACCTGAAAGTGTGGATGCTCGGCGGCATCGATTTTTCGATCCTGCTCAGCGCCTACGCCATGGGCTTCTGGATGCCGACCTTCATCAAGAATGCCGGCGTGGTGGACACCTTCCATATTGGCCTGCTGACCGCGTTGCCCAGTGTCGCCGCGTTGATCGGCATGCTGATGATCGGCGCCAGCTCGGACCGTCGTCGCGAACGACGTTGGCATATCATCGTGCCGTTCTGGATCGGCTCGATGGCCATGGCCACCAGCACCTTCTTCACCCACAGCGTGGTCATGACGGTGGTGTTGTTCGCCATCGCCTCGGCGGCGATCATCGGCGCCGTGCCGGTGTTCTTCAGCCTGCCGGCGACCTTCCTCAAGGGCCGCGCCGCCGCCACCGGTTTTGCATTGGCGTGCTCGCTGGCCAACATTGCAGGGCTGGTGAGCAACTCGATGATGGGCATCGCGATCGACGTCACCGGCAGCAGCGCCGGGGCATTGTGGTTCTTCGCCGGGTGTTTGATTCTGAGCAGCCTGTTGGTGGTGGCGTTGCCGGCGAAGTTGGTGAATCGCTAACCTCTTTCCAGGTGTAGGAGCGCGCTTGCCCGCGATAGTGGTGGGTCTGCAACCCCTTCGTTGCATGACCCACCGCTATCGCGGGCAAGCGCGCTCCTACAAGGGACTGTGTTTTTTTCATGAAAAAGGGAATTAAAGCATGCAGGCATTCTTGAAAAACTGCGCCCTGGCAGTCGCCGTCGGCCTCTCGGCCACTTCACTGCAGGCCGCCGAGAAAGTGATCTTCGACACCGACTTCAACGTGCTCAACGATGACGGCCAGGCCTTCATCATGCTGGCGCAACTGCATGCGCAGAAGAAGATCGACCTGCTGGGCATGACCCTGGTCAGCGGCAACGCCTGGGTCGATCAGGCCCAGGTGGATGCCCTCAAGGCGGTGGAGCGCATGGGCGTTGAAAAGGACATCGGCGTGTATTCCGGCGCGGCGTACCCGTTGCTGCACGACGTCGCCACCTATCCGCAGGAACAGGCGCTGTTCGGTTCCGGCTGGCCGGGCGCTTTCAAACACCCGCGCCCCACGTCCCCATCACAGCTGACTGCACCGCCGGACGGCCTGGCGACTCACACTAAGCTGCGCAGTGAATCCGCCGCGCAGTTCATCATCGACAGCGTCAAGCGCAACCCCCATGAGGTCACATTGCTGGCCGTGGGTCCGTTGACCAACCTGGCACTGGCCATTCGCACCGCGCCGGAAATCGTGCCGTTGATCAAGCGAATCGTGTACATGGGCGGCGCCATGGAAATCCCCGGCAACACCACCCCGGCGGCGGAATTCAACTGGTGGTTCGACCCGGAAGCAGCGCGCATTGTGCTGCGCTCGCCCATCGAGCACGTGATTTTCCCCAACGACGTGTGCGAGAAAGTGATCTTCGATGCGTCGGTGTACAACCGCGTCATCGCGCAAAAAGGCACGATCCCGGACCTGTACAAAACCGTCCTCGGGCCGGAGTTCGACAAGGACCCGGCGTACCACAGCTTCACCTGGGACAGCTTGCCTGCGCTGTACCTGGTGCACCCGGAACTGGTCACCGAATCCAAAGACGTGTGGGTCGACGTCGATGCGCATTTCGGTCCGGATTACGGCCGCTCGATGGCCTATAAGAAAGGGGCACCGGTGGGTACGCAGAAAGCGAAGGTCGTGTTTGGCATCAATCAGAAAGCGTTCTGGGACGACTATGTCTCGCTGGTGACGCTGCCGGCACCGGTCAAGCGTTAATAGGCTGAACGCCTGGAGCTCCTCGTGCGTCAGAGCTATACACCCGCCCACGAGGAACCTCCATGAAAACCCTGATTACCCCGGCCGATCTCGCCGGGACCGACCTAGGCGCCTACAACGAAATCTGGTTGACGCCCTCGTCTGAATTGCCGCAGCAAGGCCCGAGTGACGACCAGCTGTGCCTGTGGCGCGCCAACGAGCTGTTCACCCACGACATGCTCAGCGAAGGCACCCACGGCCAGAACGTCACCCGCGTGTGGCTGATCGCCGAGAACATTGATGACGACGCGGCGGTGCTGCAGATAGAAGAAGCGGTGCGTGCGCGTCTGGCGCAGTTGAATCTGGACGGCGAGTTCTATCCGGCCGAGCGCAGTGACACGCGCAGCGACGAAGTTTCGTAAAAGGAGCCGCTACGCGCCTCATCGCTGGCAAGCCAAGCTCCCACGGCCTCCGGCCAGAATCAAAAGCCACGCTGCACGCTTTACCGCTTCTGCCGAAGGCGTGGGAGCTGGCTGGCCCGCGATCTCAGCAAACCTGCGGCTGCACGCTTCACCGCTTCTGCCGAAGGCGTGGGAGCTGGCTTGCCTGCGATCTGCCGGGAACCGGCAGCAAACCTGCGATGCGGTCCCAGAATTTCACCCACACTCCGGCGCCTTCGCCCCCAACTGGCAAGCCAAGCGCCCACGGCCTCCGGCCAGAATCAAAAGCCACGCTGCACGCTTCACCGCCTCAGCCGAAGGCGTGGGAGATTCTATGGTTGGGAACAACTTCTTTTATGCCCGTTTCGTAACGTACTCTTCCTGATTTTTCATCA
>NZ_JBEGED010000023.1:56783-79071 GCF_040202885.1 Xanthomonas sp. WHRI 1810A | reverse complement strand
AGGCCATGGATGGCCGTTGGCGGCGTGCCCACGGAGCGTCGCCGGAGTGAGGGAACCCGACGCAGGAGGGCCAAACCGGGAGCAAAGCGTTTTTGGTTACTTTTGGGGCGCTTTTGCCAAAAGTGACCCGCTGTAAGAGCGGAACCGATATCAGCCACACCGCTAGTAATGGATATTCACACGATCTAAGGGGTGTCAGACACACCGCATCGGTCGAACGCGACCCCGGAGCCTCGCACGGGCTCGTCAGCGCCTACAGGGGACCGCACAATCCAACGGGATCACCGCGTAATCAACCCCTGCCGCGCAATACGGGTGAGGTGACGAATCACCTCATCACGCCGCTCCGCCGTAGGCGCCTGAATGACCGCCAGATCAAACTGATCGTTACTGAAATGTTCGAGGGACTGCTCCGGCTCGATAAACCGAATGAGAAACGCATGAGGACCGTTCTGCCGCCGGGGCCAACCGTCCAGATACCGCAACAGCGTCGGCTGATGACAACCGCCCAGCAGAATCTTCGGGTTACGGCGATGCAACTGACTGGCAATGGGAGCCAGACGAAAAAGAGGGCGCGGGATGTTCATGGTGTGGATGTCTCAGCCTCAGAATTCCGCTGGGCAGCGGTGAGAGGCAACACCGAACCAGCGCTTTAGCGGTATTTCGAAGCCGTGTTCACGACCCCAGGCGCCCCGCAAGTAGCTGTTTAAATCGGCGCAATGAGCCGCATCCTAGAGAAGCCGCCGTGGCCTTGTCAAATACGGCCGCCCATAAAAAAGGCCCGCAGTGCGGGCCTTCGGGTTCAGCGCCAGGGATCAGCCGGCGATCGAACGGTCCAGCGACAGGCGCCCTGCCCCTTCGAACAGCACCGCAATCGCGCCACCCAGCAACGCCAGGGAGAACTCATAACCGTTGTTGGCCATGAACAGGCCGTTGTGGATATGCACCGAAAGGATCGCGATCACCAGCATCACGATCAACACCACCGCCGCCGGACGCGCCAGCAGGCCGATCACCAGGGCCAGGCCGCCAAAGAACTCGGCGCTGCCGGACATCAACGCCATCAGGTAGCCCGGCGTCAGCCCCAGGCTTTCCATGTATTGCCCGGTGCCTTCAAGACCGTAGCCGCCAAACAGACCGAACAGTTTCTGGCTGCCATGGGCCATGAAGATGATGCCGACGAGGATGCGCAGCGCGGTGATGCCGTAGCCGGCGCGGGTGTTAAGCAACGATTTGATATGAGCGTTCATGCGAGTCATTCCCTGTGAACCGTTTGAGATGGCGCCATCATAATCAAATATACGAATACTTAAATCGCTAAAAACGGCTTATACCTATCTACTTATTCGATATTCACCGGACCGTTCTTTTGCGCGGTGAGGCGCCTTCCAGCGCGTCCCGTTCCTGGTCGTAGGCCAGGTAGTACTTGTTCACGCTGTTGACGTAGCTCACCACGCCCATGCCCACCTGCTCCATGGCCACGCGCTCGACCTGGAAAAACCATTGATTGGGGTTCAAGCCCTGACGTCGCGCCTCGGTGCGCATGCTCTGCACCCGCTCCGGCCCGAGGTTGTAGGCCGCGAGGGCGAAGGCCATGCGCTCGCGCTCGTTGATCCGGGGGCTGGAGAAGAATTTGCGGCGGATCATCGCCAGGTACTTGGACGCGGCCTGCACGTTGCCATCGACATTCTGGATGTTGTCGACGCCCACCCGCCGCGCAGCCGACGGGGTGATCTGCAGCAGCCCCGTTGCGCCGCTGCCACCCTTGGCAGTCGGGTCCAGCGCCGATTCCTTGAAGGCCATGGCGGCCAGGTCCAGCCAGTCCATATTTTGCGCATCGGCGTGCCGCTGCAGCACCGGCCGCAGGTTTTCCAGACGCTGCCGGTCGCCGCGAGCCAGGGGGTTATGCACCTGATAAAGGTCTTTGTAGGCTTTCTGGAACGCCACTTCCTGCCCGGCCGGCGTCTTGTAGGTGTCGAGAAACGTGTTGATTGCGCCCTGCAACTGGCTGGCGTCTTCGCGCACGAACCAGCTCATGTCGCTGTGGGCACTGAGGATCAGCGAACGGTCCACGCGCAATTTGGGCATGATCCGCGCCCAGCGTTCGGCAATCGGTTGTTCGACCACGGTCAGGTGGTAGATCCCGGCCTGCACCATCTCCAGCACGTCTTCGACCGCCAGGCTGGGGTCGACCCATTCAATGTTCACCGGCGGCAATTTGCGCAGCGCCAGCTTCTGGTTGAGCTGCAGCACGGCGTCATCGGCGGCGCTGCCGTTGGTCAGCATCAGGGTTTTGCCGGACAGCTGCTCGATGCGTTTCAGGCCGCGCTCGCCTTTGACCCCGACCACCACCAGCGGCACCTGGCTGACCACCGGATCGCTCACCGATACATGGCGCGCGGCACTGCTGTCGAGCACTTCGCCCGGCGCGGCCAGATCGCCTTCGCCGCGCTGCAATGCGGCAAGCAGTTGGTCTTTGGCCTTGGGAATGAGTTTCAGGGAGATTTTCTGACCGTCACGGGCGTGACTGTTGAGGTAGCTTTCGAAGGCCTGCAGCCTGCGGTATTCGACGCCGGTGGCTTCGCCTTTCATTTCGCCGGAGCTATTGCGGCTCTGGTTGACCAATACGCGTAATACTTTGCTGCTGCGGATCGCCGGAAGGTCCCGGACCTGGGTCTTCTTGGTGACCACCGGGGGCCCAGCGGGACGTGCGGAGGCAGTGGTCGGAACAAGCACCAGGCACAGCAACGAAATAACCGTCGCTCGAATCATTGACGCTCCCGATATGCCGAAAAAAACGGCAAGAAATCTGTGAAAAACTGTCACCGCGCCGCCGGAAAAGTGCCGCCGTACGGGACATCACATCGACTCATGGGCACAAGCAGTTGAGACTGCTCATTTTTTTATAACAAGAGAGGTCTGCTATCCTCGTCGGCCGCCAGCTGGAGTTCGAAACATGCAACTAATCGACATCGGCGTCAACCTGACCAACGAAAGCTTCGCCGCCAAAGAGCGTGATGTGCTGGACCGCGCGTATGCCGCGGGTGTTGGCCAGTTGGTGCTCACCGGCACCAGCGTCGACACCAGTGAACAGGCCTTGCAGCTGTGCCACGACCTCGATGACAGCGGCGCGCGGCTGTTCAGCACCGCCGGCATTCACCCGCATTCGGCCAGCGACTGGACCCTGGACACGGAAAAACAGCTGCGCGCTTTGCTGATGGAAGCGCGGGTCCGTGCGGTGGGCGAATGCGGTCTGGATTTCAATCGTGACTTCTCCCCTCGGCCGCAGCAGGAAAAGGTGCTGGAAGCGCACCTGGCGCTGGCGGTGGAGCTGCAACTGCCGGTGTTTCTCCACGAACGTGACGCCAATGAACGCCTGCTGGATATCCTGCGTGACTACCGGGATCGGCTGCCAGCTGCGGTGGTGCATTGCTTCACCGGCGAGAAACGGGCGCTGTTCAGTTATCTCGATCTGGACCTGCACATTGGCATCACCGGCTGGATCTGCGACGAACGCCGGGGCACCCACCTGCACCCGCTGGTGCGCGAGATCCCGCGCGGTCGGCTGATGCTGGAAAGCGATGCGCCGTACCTGCTGCCCCGCAGCCTGCGGCCCAAACCCAAGAATGGCCGCAACGAACCGGCTTACCTGCCGGAGGTGCTACGGGAAGTGGCCCTGCACCGCGGGGAAAGCGAAGCCGACGTCGCTGCCCATACCACGGCCTGCGCCCAGGCGTTTTTCGGGTTGCCTGCGTTGACGGTCTGAGCGTTTGTGGAGTGTGGACCCGGTGATCGTTCCCGCGCGGAGCGTGGGAACGATCAGATCGCGAGCAAGCTCCCTCCCACGTTGAACACCATGTGTTCCTGCATCTATCACTTCGATAGCCAGCGTTGATTCGCCGGCCGACGATCCCGGGCCTATGCTTCTGGCCATGAGCATTGTTGTTATTCGGCGGGTGCTGAGGCCTGCCGGATCAAAGGAGAAGTGTCATGCCCAAGTTCATCACCGATCTGCACCTTGAAAGCATTTTCTGCAGAGCCCCCAAGACCCGCGTCGCACCGGACCGAGTGTTGTCGTCTTTGGCCTTCCCGCTGTCCATCGTCTCGGGCCTGTTGTTGCTGGACGGCGCATTCAACGCCAGCGTGACGTCAGCCGCCATTGGCGTATTGGGCCTGGTAGCCGCCCAAGCCATCAAGACCCGAACCGTTTAAACGGTTTCGGGTTTTTTCGTTTCCCAAGACACAACCGGTTCAACCAAATACCGTCACCGTCTGGCGACTGATCGCCACCAAGTCCCCGTTTGGCGCCCACAACGCCGCCGCCGTGTGCCCATAACCGTCCCGGGCATGCTCGATCACCGCTTCGTACTGGGTCCAGTCGTGAGTCGTCATTTCAGGCAACGGCTGCACGAATTCGATGGTCCAGGTCAGTGAACTCCCCGGTGCCGGCCGGTTGAGGTGCGGCAGCAGCGCAGGCGGCCAGGTGTCCACCAGCGCCAATACGTGAGCCTCGGTCAAGCGCTCCTGCGCCACCCCTTTCAATCGGGCGTACCCGCCAATGGCCAGCGATGGCGTATTGGAAAACGGCATGCCGCCCAAGGCCCAGCGCAGGTCGATGAAGCGCAGGTACGCGGGCATCAGACCGTCAACAAACGGAAACTCAGGAATCGCCTCCACGGGCTTGAACTCAGGGGCAGGCCGCGCCGTGACGGCAATCATCGACACGCGCGGCGCACCGAAGCTGCCCTGCATCAGGGTCATGACTTCGCCGTTCTGCGTCGCGCGCCCCAGTACCTGGCTGACGGCCTTGCCTTCGCGCAGCACCTCCACCTCGAAACGAATGGGCACGTCCGGCGCGGGTGGCCCCACAAAGGTGATCGCCAATGAGCGCACCGGCCGATCACCGGGGACGGCGGCGCGCATGGCTTCAAACTGCAACGCTGCCATCAGGCCGCCGAAGCACGAACGGCCCTGGGCCCATTCGCGGGGGATGGTCACCGCGTGGGGGTTGTCACGCACGGCATCGAGCAATTCAGAGAACTTCATGGACCCTCCTGGCCATTGGATGACGAGCGACATTGATCTGCGGTGATCTTATGCCGTGAACCCTGGCGACACAGGGTTCATATCCGCCATTTCAGCGCCTGAATGGAGCTCAGGGTGCGGCTACTTACCGAAGCAGGCCTTGCCCAGGCGCACCAACGCCTTATCGGACTTGGCTTCGGCCCGTTTGATCCCCAACTCCCAGCCCGCCACCGACGAGGCCAGGTCTTCCTGCTGCTGAGCCTGGGCCAGCCACTGCAGGTGATCGTGCCAATCGCCCAGCGCGCCTTGCGCCTCCTTCAGCCGCTTCTGCATGCCGGCCGGTTGGTGGCTCAGTTCCGGGTACGCCTCGGCCGCGTAGCGCACGCGCTTGATCAGCAGGCGCAGACGATGGCGGTCGTGGGCCGGATCGGCCATGGCGTCCTTGAGTTTTTTCCACTGCTTGTCCATGCGTTTTTCAATGCGCTGACGCAGTTTCTTGAGCAAGCCCTGGCGCTGTTGAGTGCGCAGGAACGCGGGCAGTTGATCCAGCACGCCAAACAGGCGGTTGAGTTCGCCCGAGGTCGCCACGGCCGGACACGCCCGGTCCAGGTAACGCGTGCGCTTGAGCGCGGCAGCGTCGTGGCCCTGTTCCTGAAGAAACGTCGCCAGCACCTGCATGTCGCGCAACGGCGTGGTCAGGTCGCCCACCCCTTTGGCGGCCTCTTCCACCTGCTCGAGCCCGGGCAGGCCCCGCAGTGGACGCAGCACGCTGCGCAACCGTCGCACCGTGGTGCGCAAATCGTGCAGCGCCTCGCTGTCGGTGGATTCCACCAACCGTGCATGACAGGACAGCAGCTTGACGTTGAGACTGAAAATCTCGGCGATCAGGTGATCGACCATGGCAGACATGAACTCACTCCTTTGGACGGGTGTGACGGATGAACCGCATCAGCGTTTGCCTCTGGCCGCCGACAGCCGCCAGGGCAGGCTGCGGCGCAGCTGTTTCAGGCTTCGGCGCAGCTGGCCTGTGGAAGCGGCAGCAGTGCCGTAACGTTGCGCTTCGAATTCGCGGGCGAAGGTGTCGATGGCGTGGGCATGGGCCGGGAAATGCATGGCAGCACGCCGGGAAAACGCCTGGGCGCCCTCCCCTTGTTGACGTTTCAGACCGTGCCGGGCCAGCAGGCGTTCGAAGCGATTGAACAGCCGCAGCTGGGAATCGCTTTCCCGCTGCCAGGGCTTGAACAGCCACAGGGCGATCAGTGCCAGGAACCCCAGCACGCCGCCGGCGAACACCGGTGCATCGAACCCCGAAAACCAGCGCCCCAGCACTTGCAACTGCTGCTGGCCCTGATACCCCAGCACCCAGCGTTGCCAGCCGTAATTGAGGCTGTCCCAACTCATGCGCACCGAATTGAGCCACGACACGTTGCGGTAGCGCAGGGCCGACAGCGGCGAATCGGCGAGAAAGGCTTCGTCCGCCGCCAAGGCCTGCTCCAGCCCCTGCTCGATGCGCGACGGCGCCACGGCCGCAGTGGGATCGACGCTGCGCCAGCCCACGCCCGGCTGCCAGTATTCGACCCAGGCATGGGCGTCGAATTGGCGCACGCTGAGGTAGTTGCCGTCCGGGTTCAGCTCGCCGCCCTGATACCCCGCCACCACCCGGGCCGGAATGCCGGCGGCGCGCAGCACATAAGTCATAGCCCCGGCGTAATGCGCGCAGAAGCCCTGGCGGCTGGTGAACAGGAAATCATCGATGCTGTTGGGCCCCAGCGTCGGCGGCTTGAGGGTGTAGTGGTAGGGCTCGGTGGTCAAATAGCTGAGCAGTGCGTTGACCAGCGCGTCCGGTTGCGGATAACGCCGTTGCAACTGGGCCGCCCACTCCCGGGCCTGGGGATTGCCCTTAGACGGCAGCTGCAGGTTTTGCAGGCGGGCGCCGTTGCTGAGCACGGTTTCACGCACGGCATCGGGCCAGGATCTGGCCTCGTACAGCACCGACTGGTCGATGGGCCGCCGACGCTGCCAGCGGAAATCACTCATCTGCCGCGCGCCCGCCAGCGCCGGTTCGGCAACGTCCAGCGTCATCAGCCACGGCTTGCCACTGGGCTCCATGACGATGCTGTAACTCACCGCCTCGCCCTGCTTTTGCCAGTCCGGCGCGTCAGGCACCTGCGCCCGGGATGACTGCGACCAGCGCCGGCCGTCGAACTGCTCCAGGGTCAGGCCGCGCCAATACTGCTGGTCACGCGGCGGCACCGGACCGTCAAAACTGGCGCGAAACACCAGGGCGGCGGATTTCGCCAGCTCGGCGACGTCCCCCGGCGCCATGCTGTCCGACAGCCCGGTGAGGGCCTTGGTACTGGGTTGCGGCAGCGACCACAGCGGGTCGAGCCGGGGAAAGAACAGAAACAGCAGCAACATTAATGGCACGGCTTGCAACAGCAGTTTGGCTGCCAGCTTCAGGGTGCCGGCCGGTTTGCTGGCCAGACCCGATTGTTGCAGCCCGATCAATGCCGCCAGCAAGGTGCTCACCGGCAACAGGGTGAACAGGCCCCACAGCAGGTCGTCCTCGAACAGGTAGCCCACCCCCACGCAGAAGAAGCCCAGAAAGATCAGCACCAGCGCGTCGCGGCGGTTCTGCATTTCCAGCATTTTCAGGATGAATGCCGCAATCAACAGCGCAGCGCCCGCGTCGAGCCCCACCAGGCTGCCCCGGGCAAGAAAGATGCCGCCCGCCGTGCCCACCAGCAGCCCGCACTTGATCCAGGTGCCGGGGCTGCGCACGCGCATGCGGAAGATCTGGATGCGCCAGAAGGTGCACGCCAGCCACAGCACAATCAGCGCCACCGGGACATGCAAGGCAAACGGCACGATGACCAGCGCCTGGGCGATCAACAGCCAGTTCAGGCTGATCCTCGGGATCGGCTGAGCGAGCTGGGCCTGGGCGTTCATCGGCAGCGTGTCCTCATGCCGGCGCGCCATACAGCGCCAGCGCCCGCAGGCAGGTTTCCCGGTGCTCGTCGCCGGTGTCCACGGTGGACAGGTAGTTCGGCAGGCGCAGGGCGAACGGTTGATGGCGCTGGGACAACTCCAGCACCCAATAACACAGGCGCGACAGCCGCTCCTCGATGTCCCCGCCCAGGGCCATGAAATCCAGGCACAGGTCGTTGCCGCTCAGTTCGGTGAAATCCTTGACCAGCAGGCCCTGGCCTCGGGAATAGGCTTTCCAGTGCAGGCGCCGCCGGGAGTCCCCCGGTTGAAACGGGCGCAGGCCTTGATAGTCATCGACGCCCTGCCCCCGGGTGGATTGGCCCTGATCTTCGACATGGGGCTGCGAACCCTCAAGCAGCGGCATCGCCCCCGGCACCGGACGCGGGTAGATGAGCACCGTCTGCTCCAGATCGAGCCAGCTCCAGGCGCGGAAAATACTCAGCGGAAACACGCTCTCCACCCGCAGCCGCGGCGCCCGCAGCCAGCCACGGCTGACGGCGGGCAGGGTCAGTTCGATCTCGGTCAGGCGTTCGGCTTCGATGTCCGTCTGTTGCAGCTGCTTGTTGTCCCAGCCCAGGGCTACGGCCCGATGGCTGTGGCCGAGGCTTTCCAGGCGCAGGCGCAACTGCACCGGTTCGCCGACGAACACCGAGCGCGCGGCACCGGCGCTGAGGATCAGCCCGCTGAGGTTGCGGTAGGTGTGCACAATGGCGAGGACCGCCACCGACAGCAGCAGGAACGTCAGGCCGTAGGCAAGGCTGTTCTGGTAATTGATCGCCACCAGCAGCATCAAAAACAACACGAGCGCGTAGGTGCCACCGACGCGGGTCGGCAGGATGAAGATTCGGCGGTGGTCAAGCTCGATCCGGGCCGCGGGGGGAATGCGTCGAATCACCCAGCGCTGCCAGATCGGTTTGAACTGTTCGATCAAAGGACCGGCACCTCGCGCAGCAGCCATTGGACCAGGGCCCCGCCGCCGTGCCCGGTGGGGTCGCTGCGTTCGCGCAGGCGATGGCCGATCACCGACGGCAGGATCGCCTGCACGTCTTCCGGGATCACGTAGTCGCGACCGATAAGCAAAGCCCAGGCCCGCGCCGCCGCCAGAATCGCCAGACTGGCCCGGGGCGACAGGCCATAGGCGAACTGCGGCTGGCTGCGGGTTGCATCCACCAGCCGCAGCACGTAATCGACCAGCGCATCACTGGCCCGCACCTGCCGGGCTTCGGCCTGCAACGCCGCCAGTGCGGCGTGATCGATCACCGGCTCGATGCGCGGCAGCAGGTCACGTCGGGATTCGCCCAGCAGCAAGGCCTTCTCCGCCGAGCGCGCCGGATAGCCCAGGGACAGGCGCATCAGAAAGCGGTCCAGCTGGGATTCGGGCAACGCGAAGGTGCCGCCCTGGCTGAAAGGATTTTGGGTGGCGATGACAAAAAACGGGTCCGGCAGCAGGCGGGTGGCGCCTTCGATGGTGACCTGGCCCTCCTCCATGGCTTCGAGCAGGGCGCTCTGGCTTTTGGGGGTGGCGCGGTTGATTTCGTCGGCCAGCACCAGCTCGGCGAAAATCGGCCCCGGATGGAAGGTGAACTGCCCGGTGTCGCGATCGAACACCGAGGTGCCGAGTATGTCGCCCGGCAGCAGGTCGGAGGTGAATTGAATCCGTTGAAAGCTCAAGCCCAGGACCCGCGCAAGGGTGTGGCTGAGGGTGGTCTTGCCCATGCCGGGCAAGTCTTCGATCAACAAATGGCCGCCGCCCAGCAGGCACGTCATGGCCAATCGAACCTGAGCCTCTTTGCCCAGGATCACTTCATTGATCGCGTTGAGACACACATCCAGTGTTCTGCCCATCGGAAAGCCTCCCCAGGCGACTGCTCATGGCAAATAGACTGCGATAGAAGCCAGACGTGCAGCCACTTTAAGGTGAGCGTAGGCGTTTTCGCCAGAGGGGAATGGGGATTTGTAGGAAGGGGACGCAAACGGTGAAGGGTTGCACGCTTTTAATTGATCGTTCCCACGCAGCGCGTGGGAACAATCACACAGACCGGAGCAGGATTACCGCCCGGCGCGGGACTCGCCGATGTAGAAACGCGCTTTCTCGGCTTTCTCCGAGCAGCCCTGGAAGGCTTCGAACTGTTGTTGGGTCTTGGCGCCGGTCAGCAACGACAGGGCCTTGGAGTAACTGACGGTACCGGCAAAACCTTCGGCCTTGGCCAGGTCCAGTTCGTGCCAGGCGCTGTCCAGTTGCGTGGCGCAACTGTCGCGGTAGGCGGTTTTACCGGCGCAACCTGTGAGCATCAGGGCCAGAAGGGGCAGGCAGATCCACGCTTTCATCGGGTGTTACCTCAACAAGGGAAACGACAGTGCGGCTTTGACGGTAACGTGTCGCAAAAGTGCCACGACGGTGCGCAGAGTAGCGGTTTTATCGCTTGACGGTGATGGCTATTTGAGAGGACACATCAAGTGTTTCAAACTGTAAACCCACGACGACCGGGAAACGGCACATGAAGAAAAGAATCGCGCTGGTATTGGGGTCAGGGGGTGCACGGGGGTACGCGCACATTGGCGTGATCGAGGAACTGGAACGGCGCGGGTATGACATCGCCTGTATTGCCGGCTGTTCCATGGGGGCGGTGGTGGGTGGGATTTACGCGGCGGGCAAGCTGCCGCAATACCGGGCCTGGATCGAGAGCCTGGACTACCTGGACGTGCTGCGGCTGGTGGACGTCAGCTTCCGCTTGGGGGCGATCCGGGGTGAGAAAGTGTTCGGCCAGATCCGCGAGATCGTCGGCGACATCAACATCGAAGACCTGCGCATCCCCTACACGGCGGTGGCCACCGACCTGACCAACCAGCAGGAAATCTGGTTTCAGGAAGGCAACCTGCATTCGGCCATGCGCGCCTCGGCGGCGATTCCGAGCCTGTTCACCCCGGTGATCCAGGGCAATCGCATGCTGGTGGACGGCGGCCTGTTGAACCCGTTGCCCATCGTGCCGGTGGTCTCGGCCCATTGCGACCTGATCATCGCGGTCAATCTCAACTCCACCAGCCAGACCCACTATCAACTGCCGGTGATCGAGCGCCCGCCGGCGGTGAAGAAGCGCTTCGACAGCCTGATGAATTCCATCGGCTCGCACCTGCCCTTTCGCCGCAAGCTGGAAGTGGTCAACGGCAATGGGATACCGACACCGCCGCACCGGCTCAAAGCCTCCAGCGCCAGCGTCGGTACAGGCTGGCCAGGCACCGAATCGGCCGACCCGCAAGGCCAGCAACCTGCCGCCGCGCCACAGGCCGCCGGCGCTCCGAAGTCGGCCAGCGGTTCGGTCATCCTCGACAACGTCGGCCCGGCGTCGCTGCTGGATTTGATCAACCAGAGTTTCGAGGTCATGCAGACGTCCCTCGCGCAATACAAGATCGCCGGCTACCCACCGGACATCCTGATCAACGTTCCCCGGCGCGTGTGCCGGTTCTTCGAGTTCTACAAAGCCCCGGAACTCATCGCCCTGGGCCGGATGATCGCCAGCGATACGCTGGACCGGTATGAGCGCGAGCATGAGGGGTGATGGCGCTGTAACAACCCATCCGTGTAGGAGCGCGCTTGCCCGCGAAAAGGCCGGTACATCCATCACCATTATTGCGCTTGGTCAAACGCTTTCGCGGGCAAGCGCGCTCCTACAGGTTTTGCGCCGTGCCTGACCCACCGCATTGAGAACATCGCCAACAAGTTGGCTCCTACAGAATTTGCGTCAGATCCAGATATCGGCAGCGACCCGGTTCCCGTGTAGGATCGCGCTTGCCCGCGAAAAGGCCGGTACATCCATCACCATTATTGCGCCTGGTCAAACGCTTTCGCGGGCAAGCGCGCTCCTACAGGTTATGCGTTTTACTCTTCCACCAACCGATACCCCACCCCCGCCTCGGTCACGATAAACCTTGGCGCGGCAGGGTCGTCGGCGAGTTTCTGGCGCAGGTGGCCGACCACGATGCGCAGGTAGTGGGTGTCTTCGGTGTGGGTCGGGCCCCAGATGTCCTTGAGCAGTTGCTGCTGGGTGATCACCCGCCCGGGGTGCCGCGCCAGCTGCGCCAGCACCGCGTATTCCTTGCGCGTCAGGTTGACCTCGACCCCGTCTAGCGACACCCGCCGATACGCCAGGTCCACGGTCAACGGCCCGATCACCAACGCCGATTCAACCTGGCCGGTGTCCGGCGCCTGACGCAACAGCGCGCGAACCCTGGCCAGAAACTCCTGAATCCCGAACGGCTTGGTCACGTAATCGTTGGCCCCGGCGTCCAGCGCCCGCACCTTTTCGCGTTCACTGGCGCGCACCGACAGCACCAGCACCGGCACCGCCGACCACTCGCGAAACGCGCTCAGCACGTCCTGCCCGTCCATGTCCGGCAACCCCAGATCGAGCACCAGCAGGTCGGGTTTGTTCAGCGCCGCCTGGCTCAGGCCTTCGCCACCGGTGCCCGCCTCCAGCACGTGGTAGCCCTGTGACGCGAGGCTGATGCGCAGGAATTTGCGGATCTGCGGCTCGTCGTCGATCACCAGAATGGTCGCCGTCTGGCTCATGGTCGTCCTGTCATTGCGAGGGAAACCGGGAGATTAACGTAACTGAGGATCACTGCGCGTTTTCCTGGTCGGGCTGAGGTTGCGCCGGCAAGGGCAGGTGCAGACGGATGCAGGTGCCGCGCCCGTCAATGCCCTCGCCCACACTGATGCGCCCGCCGTGGGCGCCGACCATGCCCTGACAGATCGCCAGGCCCAGCCCGGTGCCCTGCCCGCCCCGATCGCCTCGCGCGGCGGTGTAAAACATGTCGAAAATCTTTGCCCGCTCCGCTTCCGGAATACCGGGGCCTTCGTCGCTGACCGCAAACACCAGCTCGTCAGCGCCTGGCTGCACCGCCAGCTGCAGCCGGCCATTCACCGGCGAAAAACGCGCGGCGTTTTCCAGCACATTGACCAGCGCCTGCTCGATCAATGCCGCGTGCACGTACAGCAACGGCAGCTCGGCGGGCAGCTGCGTTTCCACCTGCAGCGGCGCCAGTACCGCCCGAAGACGGTGCAAGGCGCTGCCGACGATGTCGCCGGGCGAGACCCAGTCCCGGGCCAGTTTCAAGGCGCCGTGTCCCAGGCGGGTCATGTCCAAAAGGTTCTGAATGTAACGGTCCAGCCGCTCGGCCTCGTCGCGGGTGCCTTCCAGCAATTCGCGACGGTCCTCCAGCGGGATGGCCTCGCCCAGCGCCAACAGGCTGTCGATGCTGCCGCGCATGGACGTCAGCGGCGTGCGCAGGTCGTGGGACACCGAGGCCAGCAAGGCGCTGCGCAGCTGTTCGGTTTCGCCGTGCAGCCGCGCCGCTTCCAGATCGTCGGCCAGACGCACCCGGGCCAACGCCTGACCCAACGGCTGGCTGAGGGCGGTGAGCAGACGCCGACGCTGCGGTGTGAAGGTCTGCCCGGCCTTGGCGCAGACGCCCAGCAACGCCAGCGGTGCGTCATCCACCCACAACGGCAGCCACCACCAGCGCCCGGACGGCAAGGTGCCGGTGCCCTTGCCCGCCGGTTGCCCGTGTTCCCAGGCCCAATCGGCAGCGGCGCGTTCTGCCTCGGTGAACGTCAGCGGCCCGCCGACCTCCACCGCCCAGCCTTGCTGCCCGTCCGGGTTGAGCACGCACAGTTGCAGCTCTTTCCAGCCGCTCAGATGCTGTTCGGCGGCACTGAGCACGGCTTGTCGATCGGTGGCGGCGGTCAGCTTGCGCGACAGGTCCAGCAGCTCGCTGGTTTCTTCCTGGGTGTCGCGCAGGGCCCGGAGCTGTTGGCGCTGCCGGGCGGCGAGATTGCCGGTCAGGGCCGCCATCAGCAGGAAGAACGACAGCGTCAGCACGTCTTCTTCGCGCTGGATGCTCAGGGAAAAATTCGGCGGAATGAACAGAAAGTCGTACGCCAGAAATGACGCCACCGCGCACACCAGCGCCGGGCCCAGGCTACTGCGCACCGCCACCAGCAACACGGCGGCGAGAAACACCAGCGAAATGTTGGGCAGCGCCAATACGCCGGACACGCCCCAGGCCAGGGCACTCGCCACCACCGTGGCAAGCAGGGCCAGGGCGTAATCGAACCAGAGCACAGTCCGAGGCGACGCCGAGCGCGGCTGATCGGGACGTGACTCGCTGTCCAGCACGTTGATTTCCAGACCGTGGGCATTGCGCAGCAGACGCGCCGCCAGCCCGCCGCCGAAGACCCGACGACGCCAGCGCGGTCGGGACTGGCCCACCAGGACGAGGCTTGCGCGGCGTTCGGCGGCGTGCTGAATCAGGGTTTTCGCCACTTCCGTCGCCCGCAGCACCACCACTTCGCCGCCCAGCCGCTCGGCCAGTTGCTGCGCGTTTTGCAGACGCGTGCGCGCCAGCTCGTCGAAGGTCCGGCCGTTATCCACGTGGATCAGGCTCCACGGCAGGTGCCGACGCTGGGCGACGCGGCTGGCGTGACGCACCAGCCGCTCGGCCTGGGCATCGCCATCGATCCCGACCAATAAACGACCGCGCACCGCCGGCGCGGCCTGGCCCAACTGGCGATAACCCTGGGCCAGATCGTTGTCCACCTGGGCGGCGGCAGTCTGCATCGCCAGTTCGCGCAGGGCCGTGAGGTTGGTTTGCGAAAAGAAGGCATCGATGGCGGCGCGGGCCTGGTCCGGCACGTAGACCTTGCCGTCGCGCAGCCGCTCCAGCAGTTCCCGCGGCGGCAGGTCGATCAGCACCAGTTCGTAAGCTTCCTGCAGCACCCAGTCCGGCAGGGTTTCGCGGACCTGCACGCCGGTGATGCCGCGCACCTGATCGTTGAGGCTTTCCAGGTGCTGGACGTTGACCGTAGTGTAGACGTCGATCCGGGCCGAGAGCAGCTCCTGAATGTCTTGCCAGCGTTTGGCGTGACGGCTGCCGGGGGCGTTGCTGTGGGCCAGTTCATCCACCAGCGCCAGGGTCGGCGCCGCCTGGAGCAGACCGTCGAGGTCCATTTCTTCCAGGGTCACGCCGCGGTATTCCGACCGCAGCGGCGGTTGCTGCGGGATGCCGCCGAGCAAGGCTTCGGTTTCGCTGCGGCCATGGGTTTCCACCACGCCGGCCAGCACCGAGACGCCCTGGCGCATCTGCGTGTGGGCGGCCTGAAGCATGGCGAAGGTCTTGCCCACGCCGGGCGCCGCGCCGAGAAACACCTTCAACCGCCCACGCCCGTCCCGGGGCAGGTCGGCGAGGATGGCGTCGGCGCGGGTGGATGAATTCACGGGGGTGGCTTCCTTGTTGTTGAATCAATCTCTGCGCAATGGTCACTGCTTTTGTATGGCCAGCGTCATCCGGGGACGCGGAGCGTCCGTATCGGCGTTACCACGCGGAGCGTGGGAACGATCAACCTTTAACGGGCAGACGGTAACTGATCCAGCGCCCGATTCAAGCTCAACACGTTAACCACCGGCGGGCCTATCAGCGGGCGTTGGGTGTTGGCGTCGACGAGGGTCTGCACGGTGTCGGGTGAAACATGGCGCGCGCTGGCTACCCGGCTGACCTGATACGCCGCCGCTGCCGGGGAAACATGGGGGTCCAGCCCGCTGCCGGAGGTGGTCAGCAGGTTCAACGGCACCGGCCCCTGCCCGTCCACTGCGGTTTTTGCCGCGTCGTCGCCAACCCGCTGCGCCAACGCCGGATTGCTCGGCGCCAGGTTGCTCGCGCCGCTGGCCACGGTGGCGTAAGCGCCCGCCGAAGGACGCGGATGAAACCACTCTTCCCCGGTGAAATTCTGCGCGATCAATTCCGAGCCCCGCACTTTTTCCTGATCGTCATAGATCAGGCTGCCGTTGGCCTGCTCGGGGAACGCGACCTGTGCCACCCCCGTCACCACCAGCGGGTACGCAACGCCGGTGATCAGGGTCATCAGCACGATCAGGCTCAGGGCCGGACGAATTACAGTCGACATCATCAATTCCTCAATCCAGAAAGATGTGCTGCGCCGCCAGAACGTCGACGGCGCAGCGGGAGCAACGGGTTACACCAGGTGCAGCGCGGTCAGGAGCAGGTCGATGGCCTTGATCCCCACGAACGGCACGGCGATCCCGCCCAGCCCGTAGATCAGCAGGTTACGACGCAGCAACGCCGCCGCACTGGCCGCCTGAACCCGCACGCCGCGCAGGGCCAGCGGGATCAGGACCACGATGATCAACGCGTTGAAGACGATGGCCGAGAGGATCGCGCTCTGCGGACTGGCCAGGTGCATGACGTTCAGCACGCCCAGTTGCGGGTAGATGGAAGCGAACAGCGCCGGGAGGATCGCGAAATATTTGGCCACGTCATTGGCAATCGAGAACGTGGTCAGTGCGCCGCGAGTCACCAACAGCTCTTTGCCGATCTGCACCACGTCCAGCAGCTTGGTGGGGTCGCTGTCCAGATCGACCATGTTCGCCGCTTCCCGCGCCGCTTGCGTGCCGTCGTTCATCGCCATGCCAACGTCGGCCTGAGCCAGCGCCGGGGCGTCGTTGGCGCCGTCGCCACACATGGCCACCAGGCGCCCATCGTTCTGTTCCTGACGGATGCGCTCCAGCTTTTTCTCCGGCGTCGCTTCAGCGAGCACGTCATCGACACCGGCTTCGGCGGCAATGGCGGCGGCGGTCAGCGGGTTGTCGCCGGTGACCATCACGGTACGAATCCCCAGCTTGCGCAGCTCTTCAAAGCGCTCGCGGATGCCGGGCTTGACCACGTCTTTCAGGTGGATGGCGCCCAGCAGCTTGCCGTCGCCACACACCAGCAGCGGCGTGCCGCCGGTTTTGGCGATCTTGTCGATTTCCTGTGCCAGAGCGGATGGCAGGTCGCTGCGCTCGCGATCCAGAAACTTGAGCAGCGAGTCCACTGCGCCCTTGCGGAACACGCGGCCGGCGAAGTCAACGCCGGACAAACGCGTCTCTGCAGTGAACGGCACCGCCGTGAGCTGGCTCGGCGCCGGCTCGATCATCGGCTGCTGCGCACGCACGTACTCGACGATGGATTTGCCTTCGGCAGTGTCGTCCGCCAGCGAGGCCAGCAATGCGCCCTCGCTCAGTTCTTTGGGCGTCACCCCCGGCGCGGCATGCACCGCTGCGCAACGACGATTACCGAAGGTGATGGTGCCGGTCTTGTCCAGCAGCAGGACGTGCACGTCCCCCGCCGCCTCCACCGCACGCCCGGATTTGGCGATCACGTTCAGCCGCACCAGCCGGTCCATCCCGGCGATGCCGATGGCCGACAGCAGCCCGCCAATGGTGGTGGGGATCAGCGTCACCAGCAGCGCCACCAGAAACACCAGCGGCAGGCTGCCACCGGAAAAACGGGCGAATGGCTGCAGGGTCACCACCACCAGCAG
This sequence comes from Xanthomonas sp. WHRI 1810A, assembly GCF_040202885.1. Taxonomy (NCBI): domain Bacteria; kingdom Pseudomonadati; phylum Pseudomonadota; class Gammaproteobacteria; order Lysobacterales; family Lysobacteraceae; genus Xanthomonas; species Xanthomonas sp. WHRI 1810A. Next base: position 61,682 of record NZ_JBEGED010000023.1, on the reverse strand, counting down.
GAAGATCAGCGTCAGGCCAATGAGCAGGATATCCAGCGCGACTTCGTTGGGGGTTTTCTGGCGTTTGGCGCCTTCCACCAGCGCGATCATGCGGTCCAGGGTCGATTCGCCGGGGTTGGCGCTGATGCGCACCAGCAGCCAGTCGGACACCAGCCGCGTGTTGCCGGTGACGGCAGAACGGTCGCCGCCGGACTCGCGAATCACCGGTGCCGATTCCCCGGTGATCGCCGCCTCGTTGACCGCCGCGATGCCTTCAATCACCTCGCCGTCGCCGGGAATCAACTCCCCGGCTTCGACGCGGACCACGTCACCCTTGCGCAGGGTGCTGGCGTTGACGGTCACAAACCCGCCGTTGTCGCCTCGCAGCTGCGCCTTCAAGCCCTCGGTGCCGGCCTTCAAACTGTCAGCCCGGGCCTTGCCGCGCCCTTCGGCCAGTGCTTCGGCGAAGTTGGCGAACAACACGGTGAACCACAGCCACACGGCGATTTGCACCGCGACGAAGGTGGGCACCGCCGGATCAGGGATCAGGCACAGGACCGTGGTCAGGATGGCGGTCAGTTCCACCACCAGCATCACCGGCGCGCGCTTCAACTGGCGTGGGTCGAGTTTGACGAACGCCTGCACCAGCGCCGGGCGCCACAGGGCGGAGATGGCCGTCTTGGCGGGCGTCGCGGTCGCTGGCTGTTCAGGGTTTTTTGTCACGGGAAGCTGCATGTTCATGATTCGCTCCTCAGAAAGCCAGGCTCAGGTGTTCGGCGATTGGCCCCAGCGCCAGGGTCGGCAGGAACGTCAGCCCGCCCACCAGCACAATGGTCACGGTCAGCAGGGTCACGAACAGCGGGCCGTGGGTGGGGAAGCTGTTCTGGTTCAACGGCGCGGCTTTCTTCGCCGCCAGACTGCCGGCCAGCGCCAGCACCGGCAGGATGTAACCGAAGCGACCGATGAACATCGACAGGCTGAGCATCAGGTTGTGGAACAGCGTGTTGGCGCTGAATCCGCCGAACGCCGAACCGTTGTTGGCCGTGGCCGAGGTGTAGGTGTAAAGCAGCTGGCTGAAGCCATGGGGACCGGGATTGCTCACCGCGCCAGCAGGACCGGGCAATGACGCGGCCAGCGCGCCGAACACCAGTACGCCCACCGGCATCACGATCAGGGTCGCCACCAGCAGTTTCACTTCACGGGCCTGGAGCTTTTTGCCGAGGTATTCCGGGGTGCGGCCGATCATCAACCCGGCGAGGAACACCGCAATCAGCACGTTGAGCAGCATCCCGTACAGCCCTGCGCCAACGCCGCCGAAGATCACTTCACCGACCATCATGTTGGCCAGCGCCACCATGCCGGTCAGCGGGTTGAGGCTGTCGTGCATGCCGTTGACCGAGCCGTTGGATGCCGCCGTGGTGGCCGACGCCCAGAGCACGGTCGCGGTGGTGCCGAAGCGGGTTTCCTTGCCTTCCATGGGCGCGGTCTGTTCCACGGTGGCCATGTTCAGGGTCGGGTTGGGCTGGTACTCGGCGTACATCGCCGTGGTGCCACCGATCAGGAACAACACCAGCATGCAGGCGATGATCGCCCGGCTCTGGCGCAGGTCCTTGACGTAATGGCCGAAAGTGAACACCAGCGCCACCGGGATCAGGATGATCGACGCCAGTTCAAACAGGTTGCTCCACGCCGTGGGGTTCTCGAACGGGTGCGCCGAATTGACGCCGAAGAAGCCGCCGCCGTTGGTGCCCAGTTGCTTGATCGCGATCTGGCTGGCGGCCGGGCCCAAGGGGATGGTCTGGTCGGCGCCTTGCAGAGTCAGGGCATCCACGTAATGGGCGAAGGTCTGCGGCACGCCCTGGGACACCAGAAACAGCGCCAGGATCAGGCACAGCGGCAGCAGCCCGTAAAGGGTGGCGCGGGTCATGTCGGTCCAGAAGTTGCCCAAGTGCTGCGTCGAACGCCGACCGATGCCCCGACAGAACGCGACCAGCACCGCGATGCCGGTGGCGGCGCTGACGAAGTTCTGCACGGTCAGGCCGGCCATCTGGCTCAGGTAACTGAGGGACGCCTCACCGCTGTAGCTCTGCCAGTTGGTGTTGGTGACGAAGCTCATCGCCGTGTTGAACGCCAGCGACCACTCCATCCCCGGCAGGCCCTGCGGGTTGAGCGGCAAGACGCCCTGAAACACCAGGATCGAAAACAGCGCGACAAAGCCCGCCAGGTTGAACGCGAGCAAGGCCAGTGTGTAGGTTTTCCAGTTGTGCTCGGCCTTCGGGTCCACCCCGGACAGGCGATAACACACCCGCTCCACCGGCCCCATCACTGGGGAAAGGAACGTGCGTTCGCCTTCCATGACCTTGTAGTAGAAACGCCCGAGAAACGGCGCAGGCACCAGCACCAGCGCGAAAAAGGCGAGGATCAGCAGATAGTCATATGCGTGCACGGTGGTCACTCCTCGACCCGGCCGGCGCGCAACAGCGCCACCAGCAAGTACACGAACAACCCTGCGGCCAACAGCAGGGACACCCCATCCAGAACGCTCATGGAAACTCTCCGTCATACGGCGATTGCCGCTTGGGGCCATTGTCGTCAGGAGGGGTGTAAAGGAACGAGAGCGAGGGACGGGGTTGGGCATAAAGAATGTGTAAAGAGCGCCGGCCGTGGACTGCGCAGACCCTGTTGGAGGGAGGCTTGCCCGCGAAGGGGTCGGTGCATTCGACGCCTCTGTTGCGCCCGACCCATCGCCTTCGCGGGCAAGCCTCGCTCCAACAGGTAACGAGGTAGCGCTTGCAGCTTGCAGCTTGAAGCTTGAAGCTTGAAGCTTGAAGCTTGTAGCGTTCCCGATACATTCCCGACACCCGCCCGACATCCGGCCCCCGCAGCCTTCCGCCCGACGCGCCAGCGCAGTAGCATGGCGGCGTCGTATTTCATTCGCGGCCAGCGATGGCGGCTTCACATGGCGGCAGCAGTTCATGCAAACACTTTCCGACAGCAGCACCGCCACAGGCACTGACGACAAGCGTTGGACCACCCGCGCGCTGATCGTCGACGACGACGTGCCGATCCGTGAGCTGCTGTGCGACTACCTCGCGCGCTTCAACATCCACACCACAGGGGTCACCGACGGCACGGCCATGCGCCAGGCCCTGGCCGAAGGCAGCTTCGACGTGGTGGTGCTGGACCTGATGCTGCCCGGCGAAGACGGCCTGTCGCTGTGTCGCTGGCTGCGCGCTTCGTCCGACATTCCGATCCTGATGCTGACCGCCCGCTGCGAGCCCACCGACCGCATCATCGGCCTGGAACTGGGCGCCGACGATTACATGGCCAAGCCGTTCGAGCCCCGTGAACTGGTGGCGCGCATCCAGACCATCCTGCGCCGGGTGCGCGATGACCGCAGCGAAGAACGCACCCACATTCGCTTCGACCACTGGCGCCTGAACAGCGTATTGCGCCAGCTGACTGCGCCCGACGGGCTGGTGGTGCCGCTGTCCAACGCCGAATTCCGCCTGTTGCGGGTGTTTCTCGAACGTCCGCGGCGGGTGCTCAACCGCGAGCAATTGCTCGACGCTGCCCGGGGCCGTTCGATTGAAGCGTTCGATCGCAGCATTGACTTACTGGTCTCGCGCCTGCGGCAGAAGCTGGGCGATGACCCCAAGTCCCCGCAACTGATCAAGACCGTGCGCGGCGAAGGCTACATGTTCGACGCCAGGGACATCGGTTGATCCGCTCGGCCGACACGCTGTTCGCCCGACTGTTTGGCGGGGCGCTGCTGGCCATCATTCTGGCGCACGTGCTGGCGTTCGCCTGGTTCAGTTACTACGGTTTCCCCGGCCCGCCGCCGCCTCCTCCTGAGTACCAGCACGTCGACCCGCAGTCGCCGCCGCCTGACGGTCAACCGCCCCGGGAGCGACCGCCAATGGGGGGGCCGGTGGTGCCGCTGATTTTTCAGTTCATCACCCTGATCATCGCCGCCTGGTACGGCGCCAAGGCCCTGGCCCGACCGGTGCAGCGCATCAGCGAGGCGGCCGAGCGCCTGAGCGAAAACCTCGACAGCCCGCCGCTGCGGATCACTGGCCCGCGTGAAGCGCGGCAGGCGGCATTGACGTTTAACCTGATGCAGCAACGCATCCGCGAGCAAGTGCAGCAGCGCGGGCGGATGCTGGCAGCGGTCTCCCACGACCTGCGCACGCCGTTGTCGCGCTTGAAGCTGCGGGTCGAGCAGATCGACGATGCCAAGCTGCACGGGCAAATGACTCAAGACCTGAACGACATGATCGGCATGCTCGACGCCACCCTCACCTACCTCAACGAACAGCGCACCTGCGAAGCGCTGCAGTATTTCGACGTGCAGGCGCTGATCGAATCCCTCACTGAAAATGCCCAGGACAACGGGGACGACGTGCAGAGCAATGGTCAGTGCAAGCCGCTCAAAGCCCAGCCCATGGCGTTGCGTTCGTGCCTGAACAACCTGATCGACAACGCCCTGCGCTACGCCGGCCAGGCGCGGATCGAGATCGATGATTCGCCGGATCGGCTGCAGGTGCGGGTGATCGACAACGGCCCCGGCATCGCGGAAAACCTGCGCGAAGCGGTGTTCGAGCCGTTCTACCGACTGGAAAGCTCGCGCAATCGCAACTCCGGCGGGGTCGGCATGGGCATGACCATCGCCCGGGACGCCGCACGGCGCATGGGCGGCGAACTGCGCCTGGCAGAAACACCGGGCGGCGGCCTGACAGCGGTGCTGGATTTGCCGAGGGTGTGACGGCGCGGCGCTGTCATCTGCTTCTGCCCGGAGGGCGTGGGAGTCCGGCTTGCCGACGATGGGCTGGGCACCAGTCCCAAAACAGGCGCCTCAACAAGCCTGACCCACCGCACACTCTGGTTTACTGCCGGTGCCCGGCAGATCGCAGGCAAGCC
>NZ_JBEGED010000023.1:0-56685 GCF_040202885.1 Xanthomonas sp. WHRI 1810A | reverse complement strand
TCAACAAGCCTGACCCACCGCACACTCTGGTTTACTGCCGGTGCCCGGCAGATCGCAGGCAAGCCAGCTCCCACGGCCTTCGGCCAGAATCAACAGTCAAAATCGCCGCAAGATCGCTCTACGGCCTGCGGCCAGAATCAAAAGCCAAACTCGCCGCCCTATCGCTTCTGCCCGGAGGGCGTGGGAGTCCGGCTTGCCGACGATGGGCTGGGCACCAGCCCCAAAACAGGCGCCTCAACAGGCCTGACCCACGGCACGCTCTGGTTTACTGCCGGTGCCCGGCAGATCGCAGGCAAGCCAGCTCCCACGGCCTGCGGCCAGAATCAAAGGCCAAACTCGCCGCAAGATCGCTCCACGGCCTGCGGCCAGAATCAAGGGCCAAACTCGCCGCAAGATCGCTCTACGGCCTGCGGCCAGAATCAACAGCCAAACTCGCCGCCATATCGCCCCACGGCCTTCGGCCAGAATCAAAAGCAAAGTGTGCTTCGCTTCCCCACGCAAGCCTAAAGTCAGCGGCGGCTTTTATGACAGGAACTCAAACCCGTGGCGGCTGCGCGCGGCTGCTGCCCACCCAGTCCAGCAGCAGGCTGTAGGCCACCGCCAGCAATGTCGGGCCGATGAACAGGCCGATGAAGCCGAACGCCAGCAAGCCGCCGAATACGCCCAGCAGCACGATCACCAGCGGCAGGTTGCCGCCGCGGCTGATCAGGTACGGTTTGAGCACGTTGTCGACGCCACTGACGATGAACGTGCCCCACAGCCCCAGAAAGATCGCCATGCCGTAGTCGCCTTTCCAGGCCAGCCACGCCGTGGCCGGAATCCAGATCAGCGGCGGGCCCATGGGCACCAGGCTGAGCAGGAAGGTGCCGATGCCCAGCACCAACGCCCCCGGCACCCCGGCGATCAGGAAGCCGATCAATGCCAGCAGCGCCTGGGCCGCGGCAGTACCGATCACCCCGTTGACCACCCGTTGCACGGTGCCGGCCACCAGATCGACGTAGTATTGCGCGCGATCGCCGATCAGCCGTTCCAGCAGGCTGAGCACGAAGGCCGCCAGTCGCGGGCCGTCGCGGTAGAAAAAGAACACGAACACGATACTCAGCGTCAGCTCGAGAATCCCGCCGCCGATCTGCGCACTGCGCGCCAGCAGGAAATTACCCACCTGGCCCAGGTACGGCCGCACGCTGGCCAGCATGGCCGCGCCCTGCTGATCGATGGTGCTCCAGAAGCTCACCAGCCGTTCACCCACGATTGGCACACTCGCCAGCCACGTGGGTGGATCCGGCAGGCCGTCGACCTGAACGTCCTTGATGAACCCGGTGGCATCGCGCACGTGGTCTGCCAGGTTGAAACCCAGCCACACCAGTGGCGCCAGCACCAGCACCGCCCAACCAAGGGTCAGCAGCGCCGCCGCCAACGATTCCCGGCCCTTGAGCCAGCGCGTCAACAGGCGCATCAGCGGCCAACTGGCAAACGCCAGCACCGCCCCCCAGAACAGCGCCGACCAGAACGGCGCCATCACCCACAGGCAGGCACCGAGCAACGCCAGGAGCAGAATCTGCACCAACAGGCGATCGTTATTGAGCATGGTGTATCCCACCGATAAAGCATTGAGCCACAGAGGATAACGGCGAACACCGGCATTGCCAGCCTTCGCCCGTCAGCGATTTGAACGCGTGCCCCGGTCAAGGGCTCAGGGGATGAGTTCGATGACCAGACCATCCGCGTCACGGTTGCCCGCTTCCAGCCGCGCCGCACGCACGCCTTTACTCACCAGCCCCTGGCGCCAGGCCTCGGCGTTTTTGCCGGACACCGTTGCCCGCAGGCCGCTGTCCAGGTTCAAGCCTCGGGACAGCAAGGTGATCCAGGGTTCGGCGGGCGCACCGGCCAGCATCGGCAGGTCCAGCTCGCCGGTGCTCTTGAGCTGGCGTAACAGGGTCGCGGACGTCGGCAGCAATTCACCCAGCGGCGCGCTGGCCTGAAATTGATCGACATGCAGGTAGGCGCGACGATTGCCCCGGGTGATGCCGTACAACGCCACCAGTGTGTTGTCGTTCGGCGCTGCCAGGCGCAACAGCAGGTACGCCTGCTGATCGTCGGACCCATACAGCTTGGCGTTGCCGAACACCTCGTTGGCCCACAGGCTGCTTTCGCCGCAGTCCCGGGACTGGCACCAGAACAACAGCTGCGCGTCCTGCTTTTGCAGGGCCTGACGCGCGGCGGTGAAGGCTTCATCGGAGGTGTGTTCGGCGGGAATCTGGTAGGTGATGGCGGTGACGTTCCCCCGGGCGCTGACCTGGCCGTCGAAGCGCAACTGGCCGCTGATCTTGCGAATGGAGCCCATGGGGTAGATACGTTCGAGCTCAGCGCTGGGGCGATAGTCGACGATTTCAGTGTCTGGCAGCCGGGGCACAGCGGCCAGGTCCTGACTGCCCGGCACATCGTCGGCGTGACTGAATGCACTGAGGGCGCAGATGCACACCGTCAAACCGAGGGCGCGGGTAATACGCATGGGTGCTTTCATCGGCTCGCTGTCGGAAGGGGGAAGTGGCGAAAAAAGCGCGTAGCGGAGCGGTTTGAACGGCCAGGGGCGGCGTGGTGGGGGTCCGTCATGGGGAGTCTCCTGTCTCAACCCGCTCAGCCTCGGCAGTTGCCGGTCGCAAGTCAAGGCACAGCGAAGAACCGATTGAAACAGTCTGCAACAGCGCATGCCCCCGCCTCGTCGTTGAGGTGCAGGTGATGCCCGCCCGCCAGGTGTTTGACCTCGAACGGCAGGCTCGCCAGCAGTGCGTTGTTTTTCGCCAGCATGCCGTCCTCGGCGACGATCAACTGGGCCGGACAGGCGATGGCCTGGACAAAATCAAGGGCCTGGGCCTCGGTGAAGCGGATCGGCGACGCCTGGGTCAGGCGGCTGTCGCTGCGCCAAGTGTAACCGCCCGGCACCGGCATCAGACCGCGTTGCGCCAGCAGTTGCGCCGCCTCGCGACTGACCGCCACCACGCCTTTCATTCGCGCTTCGACGGCGCGGTCGATGTCGGCGTAGACCGGTTTGCGTTTGGCCGATTGACGCAATTGCGCCTGCAACGCGGTGCCCATGCGTTCGGCAGCGCTACCGGCCTCACCCAGCGGCGGTATCAGGCCGTCGATCAGCGCCAGTCGTTCGACCCGATGGGGCAAGGCGCCGGCGATGACCACCGAGACGATGGCGCCCAGCGAATGCCCCAGCAGGGAAAATGTCTCCCAGCCAAACTGCTCGGCCACCTGCAACACGTCATGGGCGTAATCCGGCAGGCTGTAACCGGCGCCGGTCGGCCGATGATCGGAATGACCGTGACCGGCCATGTCCAGGGCGACGATGCGCAGCCCCTCAAGCTTTGGCGCCAGCCGGGCGAAGCTGTTGGCGTTGTCCAGCCAGCCGTGCAGCGCGATCACCGGCCGGCCGTCCGCAGGGCCGAACAGATGGGCCGCCAGTTCGATGTGCGGCAGGCTCAGCCGGACTTCTTCAACGTTGCAGGTCATGCCTCTGCACGCGCGGGCGGTTGCAGGTCATTGGCCGACGCGCGACGCAAGGTCCAGCGGGCAAACAGGGTTTTGAGCATGTGCGCGGTGTCCTCGGGATGTTCCAGCGGGAACATGTGCCCGCCCGGCACTGAAAGGTACTCCCCTTCGCGCATGCTTTTCACGGAATAGGCGTGATGGCGCCTGATCACCTGGCTGTGTTCGCCGCGGACCACCGCCAAAGGCACCCGCAACTGCCGCGCCAGGCCGGGACTGGTGTGGGGCACGCTGCGGTAAATGCTGATCTCGGTGGCGGGGTCGAAACGCAATCGCAACGTGTCGCCGTCCGCCAGCAGGCCGTGCAGCAGGTAGGCCTCGAAACACTCGGGATCGAAGCGCCGGAACAGGGTCTTGCCGGAGAAATAGTGCCGCGCGGCGTCGAGGTCGGAAAACACTTCACGCCGCCCCAACGTACGGCCTGCCGGGGTGATGCGATCGATAAAGCCGAAGCGCTTGGCCGCGCGGATCATCCATTGATCGAACCGCGTCAGCACCGGCGAATCCAGCATCACCACGCCCCGGTACAGCTCCGGGCAACGCAGCGCGGCGTGGTAGTGCAGCACGCCGCCCAGGGAGTGCCCGACGCCCCAGACCGGTTGCGGTTGTTCGCGCAGGTGGTGGATCAGCTCGTCCACCAGGGTCGACCAATTGTCGGTCACCGGGAAGCGTGGATCATGGGCGTGCTGCTCCAGGTGCGTGACCTGAAACTCGGGACCCAGCGCGGCAAACAATTTGCCGTACGTGGCGGACGGAAAACCGTTGGCGTGAGCGAAAAAGACAGGTTGAGTCATGCCAGCGCCTCCCGGACAGCCAGATATGGCGGCCATTGTGGGCAGCGGCCAGGGGCACGGCAACGACCGGAAGCGCCATCGACAGTGACACTCCGGTCATGGGGTGAAACAAATGGGCTTATTGCTTCGGCGGCTGCTCGCCATGGGGCACCACCGCCACGGTCAGGCGCGAGATGCAGCTGGCTTTGCCGTCATCGCTGGTCAGGCGGATGTCCCAGACGTGGGTGGTGCGGCCCAGGTGCACCGGACGGGCCACGGCGGTCACCCGGCCACTGCGCAAACCGCGCAGGTGGTTGGCGTTGACCTCGATGCCAACGCAGAAGAACTTACTCGGGTCGATGACCAGGTAACTGGCGGAAGACCCCACGGTTTCGGCCAGCACCACCGATGCGCCGCCGTGCAACAGACCATAGGGCTGATGCGTGCGCTGATCGACCACCATGCTTGCGGTGAGGGATTCGTCGTCGACGGCCTCGAAGCGGATGTCCAGCAGCTCGCCGATGGTGTTTTTCTGCTTTGCGTTCAGCGCGTCGATATCAGGTGGGCTGTGCCAAATCGTCATGTTCATTCCTTTGTTGTTTTGACCGGCTGGGAGAAACCTTGAATGATCGTGCCCACGCGGAGCCTGGGAACGATCAACAGAATCTGTAGGAGCCAACTTGTTGGCGAAGCTCCTGACCGGGCGTGTCGGCAAGGCCGCCTCGCGAACACGTTCGCTCCTACAGATTTTCAGAACTATGCGGGATGCTTCACGCCCACTATCTCCATGGACCCCGCCAGCGGAAAATCCCCTTCCAGCTGCGCAAGGCTGGCGGTGTGCATCGGCTGCGCCTGCTGGACGTTGCCGTGCACGGCGAGGCCGATCAGGGTGCCTACCAGCGGTTGGTGGCTGACCAGCAGCACCTCATCGCCGGCATACGCGTCAAGCTGGCTGAGCACCTTGCGCGGATCGCTGTCCGGCGTCAGCCATGGCACGGTGACGATGGACTCGCTAAACCCCAGGGCCTGACGCACAAGTTCAGCGGTCTGCTGTGCACGCACGTACGGGCTGGCGATGATGCAGCGCAGCGGCTTGCCCATCAGATGCGCCGCACTGGTCAGCACCTCTTCGCGCCCGTGGGCGGTCAACGGGCGCTCGGCGTCGGTGCGGGCCTGCTGCTCGGCCTCACCGTGGCGCAGAATCCATAGCTTCACAGCTTCGGCTCCTCTTCATGTACTGGAGGGGTTGTTTCATGTACTGGAGGGGTTGCGGTCGGCACCGGCTGAGTCGCGGCCGGCCCGTTGCGCGGCTCGGTATGCGGCGCTTCACCTTCAGGCGGGCGTGGCGTCGGCCAATCGGCAAACGGCCAGGGCTTCTGATCGGTATGGAAGGTGCCGAAGCGGCCGATCTGCGCCAGGAACTGGCTCAAGCTGTCGCCGAACTGCATCATGCTCAGGCTCGGCGCGCCGTAGAACAGGCGGTAGGCAAGCTGCACCAGCACCACCACGGCCAGCACCAGTTCGGCCACCTGCCATACCACGACAAACACCACCATCCACAGAATGCGCAGCAGCATCGATTCGTTTTGCTTGAATCTGGATTCGTTCAAGAGGCTCTCCTGCCGGGTTATTTCAATTGAAACCGCTGGTCGAAATGAAGTCGACATCGGTTTTGGGTTCGGCGCGCATCAACAGTTCAATCACCTGTTCGAGGGTACGACCTTCAAACAGGATGGCATGCAGACCCGCGACCAGTGGCATGTAGACCTGCAGCTCCTGGGCCTTGACCTTCAACACCTTCAGCGTGTTGACGCCTTCGGCGACTTCGCCCAGACGGGTCACGGCTTCGTCCAGGCTCAGCCCCTGGCCCAGCGCGAAGCCCACCTGATAATTGCGGCTCTTGGGTGAGGAACAGGTGACGATCAGATCGCCGACGCCCGCCAGCCCCAGAAAGGTCATCGGGTTGGCGCCCTGGCTGACGGCGAAGCGGGTCATTTCCGCCAGCGCCCGGGTGATCAGCATGCTCTTGGTGTTTTCGCCCATGCCCAGCGCTACCGCCATGCCGGAAATGATCGCGTAAACGTTTTTCAGCGCACCGCCGAGTTCGACCCCGAAGCGGTCGGCACTGGCGTAGACCCGGAACGTACGCCCGTGCAGCGCGGCCTGGACCTGCTGGCAAAGGTCTTCGTCTTCACTGGCGACCACGGTGGCGGTCAGCGCGTGTTCGGCGATTTCCCGGGCCAGGTTGGGCCCGGAGAGCACGCCGATCCGGGCTTGCGGGGCGATGTCTTCGAGGATTTCGCTCATCAGTTTGAAGGTGTCGGCCTCGATGCCCTTGGTCAGGCTGACCAGCATTTTGCCGGTCAGCCGTTCGACATGGGGCGTGAGCACTGAACGCAAGGCGCTGGACGGCAGCGCGACGAACACCAGCGCGCTGCCTTCGAGGGTGGCTTTGAGGTCGGTGACCGGTTCCACGCCGTCGAGCACCTTGATGCCCTTGAGGTAGCGCGGGTTTTCACGGTTGACGCGGATCGCCTCGGCCTGCCCGGGGTCGCGCATCCACTGCACGACCCGGTGGCCGTTTTCGGCCAGCAGGTTGGCCACGGCCGTACCGAAGCTGCCGCCGCCGAGCACTGCGATAGGTTGCTGTGGGGTCATTTCACAATCCAGTCAGGGCCAACACATCTGGCGATGGACGCATTATACGGTGCGACGCCGATGCGACCAGCGGCAAACGCAACACCGCTCAAAGGCCGCGCAGCGCCCGCCGCCGACGAAACCCCGTCGGCTCGGTTAAGATGCCGGGCCGCAGGGAAAATTCCAGCGCGCCGCCCATGAGCTATCGTTACGCCGCCGCCCGACGAGACCGACTTGATGCCACCCATTTGTGCTTATCGCTGGCCCGCACGGGTCGCGTTCAGCGCCTTGTTCCCCGTGACGTGGCCAACCCCTGCAGACGTGCAGCCATGACCCTGCGCCGCGCCTGGAACATCAGCACCCGCACACAAGTCCTCAGCCTGGGACCGGCACTGTTGCTGACCCTGTTGCTGATCAGTTTCTTCACCGTGGTACGGATTCAGGACCTGCGTCAGGAACTGACCCACACCGGGCAACTCATCGCCAACCAGCTGGCACCGGCCTGCGAATACGGTGTGATCGTGGGCAACACCGACGTGCTGGAAAGCCTGATGCGGGCCACGATGCAAACGCCCCACGTCAGGTTTCTGGAGTTGCGGGACAGCAGCGGCAAAAGGGTGGTGCATCTGGAGCAGCCGGCCGACAAGCACACCCCGCCTCGGCAGATCGAAGTCTTCCAGGCGCCCATCCGCTTGCAGCGCCCCCCGTTCAGCGGCCTGACCGTGCCCGGCGCCGCGTCCCCCGGCGCGCATGCCAATCAGTACCTGGGCCAGGTGCTGGTGGGGATGTCCAGCGACGCCTTCAATCAGCGCGAACAGGAAATCCTGCTCAAGGCCGGCATCCTCGCCCTCTTCGCCTTGCTCTTCACCTACATCCTGGCCCGCCGTCTGGCCCTTAGCCTGTCCCAGCCCATCAGCGCCATGAGCCAGGCGGTCAAGGCGATCCAGCGGGGCGACTATTCCAAGCCGCTGCCGGTGGCCGATGACGCCGAACTGGGCGACCTGGCCCGGCACATCAACAACCTGGCGTTCGGCCTGGAAAAAGCCAGTCGCGAGCAGAAACAGGCCATGGACGAGCTGATCCGGACCCGCGAGGAAGCCGAGCGGGCCAACAGCGCCAAATCGGAATTCCTGGCCATGATGAGCCATGAACTGCGCACCCCGATGAATGGCGTGCTGGGCATGCTGCAGTTGATGGAAACCACCACCCTGACCGAAGAACAGGCCGAGTATTCGGCGCTGGCCACCGAGTCCACCGAGCACCTGTTGCGGGTGATCAACGACATCCTCGATTTCTCGCGCTTTGAACGCGATGCGCTGGAGCTGGAAAACATCGCGTTCTGCCTGGGCGGCTTGATTACCACGTCGGTGCAAGCCTTCGCCCCGGACGCGCAGCAGCGTGGGCTGGCGCTGGAGCTGAACCTGCAGCCGGGCATCGATCAGCTTCAAGTCAACGGCGATCCAACCCGGATTCGCCAGGTGCTGGTGAACCTGATCGGCAACGCGCTGAAGTTCACTCAGTTCGGCAGCGTGCGCATTCACACGAGTTGGACGCAACCGGACCCCGAGCACATCCACTTCACCTGTGCCGTAGAGGACAGCGGTATCGGCATTTCGCCGCAGCTGCTGGAATCGATGTTTGACCCGTTTCAGCAGGCCGACAATTCGATTTCCCGGCGCTACGGCGGTACCGGCCTGGGCTTGCCCATCGCCCGCAACCTGGCCGAGCGCATGGGCGGCACATTGACCGCCCAGAGCAACGAAGGCCTGGGCTCGGTGTTCACCCTGCAGATCCCGTTGCCACTATTGCCCCCGGAAAAACCGGCGAGCGAACACGCGACCGTGGGCGATCAATCCGGCCAGCGCCAGGGCCACGTGCTGCTGGTGGAGGACAACCCGGTCAACCGCACCGTGGTGGAAGCCATGCTGCGCAGCCTGGGGCTGGAGGTGCGCGTCGCCGGCGATGGCGCCCGGGCAGTGAGCATGGTGAGCAAGGAACCGTTCGCCCTGGTGTTGATGGATTGCCGACTGCCGGTCATGGACGGCTACGAGGCAACGCGGCGCATCCGGGCGCTGCCGGGGCTCGAGTCGCTGCCGATCATCGCGCTGACCGCCAATGCTCGCCTGGGTGACCGCGAGCTGTGCCTGCAAACCGGAATGAACGATTACCTGGCCAAGCCGTTCAAACGTACTGATTTGCAGCAGGTTTTACAGCGCTGGTTGACCATTAAGGCATCTGCGACTGGCGATAAATGATAAATTGCGGCAGTCTTGTACGCCGATTCGCTCCACGGAAAAGTGTGGACGGAAAATTTCAGTGCACAGGTGTACATTCATTTCGCCTGTGCTGTGACTTTCACTACAACGACACAGTCTATGAGTAGGCTGCCGGCAGGGACCAGAGCGCGTAAATGCGACCCGCTGGTGGATTGCACCCTGCCGCACAGGATTATCGAGGAGCTCGCATGACCAAACAAAACGCCTTTACCCGGGAAGATCTGCTGCGCTGCAGTCGCGGCGAGCTGTTCGGCCCAGGTAATGCGCAACTGCCCGCCCCCAACATGCTGATGGTGGATCGCATCACTCACATCAGCGAAGAAGGCGGCAAGTTCGGCAAAGGTGAATTGGTCGCCGAACTGGATATCACTCCCGACCTGTGGTTCTTCGCCTGTCACTTTGAAGGTGATCCGGTCATGCCAGGCTGCCTGGGCCTGGATGCCATGTGGCAACTGGTAGGCTTCTTCCTCGGCTGGCAGGGTCTGCCGGGCCGCGGTCGCGCACTGGGTTCGGGCGAAGTCAAATTCTTCGGCCAGGTCCTCCCGACTGCAAAGAAAGTCACCTATAACATTCATATCAAGCGCGTCCTGCGCGGCAAGTTGAACCTGGCCATCGCCGATGGTTCGGTCAGCGTCGATGGCCGCGAGATCTACACTGCCGAAGGCCTCCGGGTCGGCGTGTTCACTTCCACTGAAAATTTCTAAGGGTATTCGCATGCGCCGCGTCGTTATCACTGGTCTGGGCATTGTTTCCTGCTTGGGCAATGACAAAGACACCGTTTCCGCCAGCTTGCGTGAAAGCCGCCCTGGCATCCGGTTCAACCCGGAATATGCCGAAATGGGCCTGCGCAGTCAGGTGTCCGGCTCCATCGACCTCAATCTGGAAGAACTGATCGATCGCAAGATCTATCGCTTCGTCGGTCACGCGGCGGCCTACGCCTATCTGGCGATGAAAGACGCCGTCGCCGACTCCGGTCTGACCGAGGAGCAGGTGTCCAACCCGCGTACCGGCCTGATCGCAGGTTCCGGTGGCGCCTCGACGCTCAACCAGATGGAAGCGCTGGATATCCTGCGCGAAAAAGGCGTCAAGCGCGTCGGTCCGTACCGCGTGACCCGCACTATGAGCAGCACCGTGTCAGCCTGCCTGGCAACGCCGTTCAAGATCAAAGGCCTGAACTACTCCATCGCTTCTGCCTGCGCCACCAGTGCTCACTGCATCGGTACCGCCATGGAACAGATCCAGATGGGCAAGCAGGACATCGTGTTCGCCGGCGGCGGTGAAGAAGAGCACTGGAGCCAGTCCTTCCTGTTCGACGCCATGGGCGCACTGTCCAGCAAACGCAACGACTCCCCGCAGACCGCCTCCCGCGCCTACGACGCCGACCGTGACGGTTTCGTCATCGCCGGCGGTGGTGGCATGGTGGTGGTCGAGGAGCTGGAGCACGCACTGGCCCGCGGCGCGAAAATCTACGCCGAACTGGTCGGCTACGGCGCGACCTCCGACGGCTACGACATGGTCGCCCCGAGTGGCGAAGGCGCCATCCGCTGCATGCAGCAGGCACTGTCCACCGTTGAAGGCCCTATCGACTACCTCAACACCCACGGCACTTCCACCCCGGTGGGCGATGCCAAGGAAATGGAAGGCGTGCGCGAAGTGTTCGGCGGCAATGCCCCGGCCATCAGCTCCACCAAGAGCCTGTCCGGTCACTCCCTGGGCGCCGCCGGCGTTCACGAGGCGATCTACTGCATGTTGATGATGGAAGGCAACTTCATGGCCGGTTCGGCCAACATCGACGAGCTGGACCCGGCCGTTGCTGACATGCCGATCCTGACCAAGACCCGCGAAAATGCCGAGATCAACCAGGTCATGAGCAACAGCTTCGGCTTCGGCGGCACCAACGCCACGCTGGTGATGAAGCGCTGGACCGGTAAGTAACAGTCGCAGTCGCAACACCTGAAAAAGGCGCCCTTCGGGGCGCCTTTTTTATGCAAGACATTTCCTGGATACCGTGGGAGGGAGCTTGCTCGCGATGATGCCAATGCATCCGACCCACCCTCAGATGGTAAATGACGGCATCGCGAGCAAGCTCCCTCCCACAGACCAGAGCTCCCGGTTTAAGCTTTGCCCATACAACCCACCTTCGAGAGCCCTGAGATGTTAACCATCACCCCCCGCGCCGAAGACGTCGAAGGCCAGCCAATCCTGCGCCCCCTGCCCTCCGCCGGATGCCGCAGTGTCGGGCCGTTCGTGTTTTTCGATCATATGCTGGAGACCACTTACCCGGCAGGTCGCGGCATGGACGTCCGTCAGCACCCGCACATCGGGCTGTCGACGCTGACGTACCTGTTCGAGGGCCAGCTCCGGCACAAGGACAGCCTGGGCAGCGATCAGCGTGTGCGGCCAGGTGAAGTCAGCTGGATGACGGCGGGACGCGCCATCGCCCACATCGAACGCACGCCGGATGATCTGCGCGACAGTGGCTCGACACTGCATGGCCTGCAGGTCTGGCTGGCCTCACCGCAATCCATGGAACAGGGAGACGGCCATTACAGTCACCACGCCGCCAGCACCCTGCCGGTCAGTGACAGCATGGGCATCCACATTCGCCTGATTGCCGGCAGCGGGTTCTGCCTGACATCGCCGGTGCCGGTGCTCTCCTCCACCTTGTACGCCGAGCTGCAACTGCAAACCGCCACGACACTGCTCATCCCCAACGAACACGCTGAACGTGCGTTGTACGTGATCGAGGGCGAGGCGCGGCTGAACGGCGAACCGGTGCAGGCCCGGAGCCTGGTGGTGCTGACGCCTGGTGACGAGCCGACGCTGTGCGCGGACAGTGACTGTCACGCGGTGCTGATCGGCGGGACTGCGCTGGACGGGCCGCGGCGCATGAACTGGAACTTCGTGGCCAGCAACGCAGCGTTGATCGAGCAGGCACGGGCGAAGTGGGCGGCCGGCGATTGGCCGACGGTGCCGGGGGAAACGGGCAGGATTGAGCTGCCGGCCAGCCCGAAAGCCAGACCGCAACCGTTGTGAACTGGCACACCCTGGAGTAGCGAATTCATTCGCGAAACGATGTTGCAGGCGCCGAAGATGCCTCACATGCGCCGCCGTTCGCGAACAAGTTCGCTCCTACAGGGCCGTGTCCTTACTTGGCGAACACTTCATCCAGCAAGTTGTACATCGACTGGAACGCGCGGTCCGAGACTTTCTTGTTGTACATCTGCTTGCCGGGGTTGTTGGCTTCCGGGTCGGTGAACGAGTGGTACGCACCGCCGTAGCTCAACAGCTGCCAATCCACGTTTGCCGCGTTCATTTCGTCTTCGAACGCGGGTAACTGCTCTTTCGGCACCAATGGATCGGAAGCACCGTGCATCACCAGCACCGCGCCCTTGATGTTCTTCGCATCAGACGGGTTCGGGGTGTCGAGGGTGCCGTGGAACGAAACCGCTGCCTTTAATGGCGCACCGGTCCGGGCCAGTTCCAGCGAGCAGCAACCGCCGAAGCAGAAGCCGAACGTCGCCAGCTTGCCAGCGTCCACCGGCGCCTCCGTCTGCGCGGTGAGTTGATCCAGCGCCGCCTGCATCAGGGTGTTCAGGCGCTTGCGGTCATTCTTCAACGGCATCATCGCGGCCAGTGCTTCATCGGCGTTCTCCGGGCGAACGCCTTGACCATAGAGGTCGGCCAGCATGACGACATAACCCTGAGCGGCAACATTCTTTGCGATTTGCTCCGCGCCTTCGCTGGCGCCCATCCAGTTGGGGGCCATCACCAGGCCGGGACTGGACGCCGCGCCCTCGCTGAACGCCAGACGGCTTTCGTAGCTCACGCCATCGACCTGATACACCACGGAACGCACTGTAACGTTGCTCATTGCTGACTCCTGCTAATGGAAAAAACGACGAATGAAGTAAGGGGCTGTAAATGACAAAACCCGCCGAAGCGGGTCTTGCGTGCAGCGGATGTTAAACCGAGAGTTCAACCAGTAACTTGTTCAAACGGCGCACATACGCGGCCGGATCTTTCAAGCTGTCGCCTGCCGCCAGCGCGGCCTGGTCGAACAGGATGTGCGAGAGGTCGCCGAAGCGCTCTTCGCTCTGCTCGTTGTCCAGCTTGGCGATCAGCGGGTGGGCCGGGTTGAATTCGAAGATGGGCTTGGAGTCGGGCACCTTCTGACCGCTGGCCTCGAGGATCTGACGCATCTGCATGCCCAAATCCTGCTCGCCAATGGCCAGGATCGCAGGCGAATCGGTCAGGCGGTGGGAAACCCGCACTTCGCTGACGGCCTCGCCCAGCGCCGTCTTCAGGCGCTCGATCAACCCTTCCTTGTCCTTGGCGACTTCTTCCTGAGCCTTCTTGTCCTCTTCGGAATCAAGCTTGCCCAGGTCAAGGTCACCACGGGCCACGTCGACAAAACCCTTGCCGTCGAAGTCGCTGACGTAGCTCATCAGCCACTCATCGATGCGGTCGGTCAGCAGCAGCACTTCGATGCCTTTCTTGCGGAAGACTTCCAGGTGCGGGCTGTTCTTGACCTGCGCGTAGCTTTCGCCGGTGAGGTAGTAAATCTTGTCCTGACCTTCCTTGGCACGGGCCAGGTACTCGGCCAGGGAAACGCTTTGCTCGCCGTCTTCGCTGGAGGTGGACGCGAAACGCAGCAGGCCGGCGATTTTTTCCTTGTTGGCAAAATCCTCGGCCGGGCCTTCTTTCATGACCTGACCGAAGTTCTTCCAGAAGCCCTTGTATTGTTCAGGCTCGTTCTTCGCCAGTTTTTCCAGCATGTCCAGCACGCGCTTGGTCAGCGCCGACTTCATCGAATCGATGATCGGGTCTTTCTGCAGGATCTCGCGGGACACGTTCAGCGACAGGTCGTTGGAATCCACCACACCCTTGATGAAGCGCAGGTACAGGGGCAGGAACGACTCGGCCTGATCCATCACGAACACGCGCTGGACGTACAGCTTCAGGCCGCGAGGGGCTTCGCGCTGGTACAGGTCGAACGGTGCGCGGGCCGGTACGTACAGCAGCGAGTTGTATTCCAGCTTGCCTTCGACCTTGTTATGGCTCCAGCTCAGCGGGTTCTCGAAATCGTGGGCGACGTGCTTGTAGAACTCCTGGTATTCCTCGTCTTTGACTTCAGTGCGCGGACGGGTCCAGAGGGCGCTGGCACGGTTGACGGTTTCCCATTCAACGGCAGGCTCGGCCTCGCCTTCGGCAGCCGCCACTTCTTTGGGCAGCTCGATCGGCAAGGCAATGTGATCGGAGTACTTCTTGACGATGTTGCGCAGGCGATAGCCGTCGGCAAATTCGGTTTCAGCGGGCTTGAGGTGCAGCACGATCCGGGTGCCACGCTCGGCCTTCTCGACGGTGGCGATTTCGAATTCGCCCTCGCCCTTCGACGACCAGTGCACGCCTTCGCTGGCAGCGAGGCCGGCACGGCGGCTGAACACGTCCACTTTGTCAGCGACGATGAACGCCGAGTAGAAGCCCACACCAAACTGACCGATCAGGTGCGAGTCTTTCTTCTGGTCGCCGGACAGGTGCTTCATGAAGTCGGCAGTGCCGGATTTGGCGATGGTGCCCAGATGGGTCACCGCCTCTTCCCGGCTCAGGCCGATACCGTTGTCTTCAAGCGTGACGGTGTTGGCGTCCTTGTCGAAGCTCACACGGATTTTCAGTTCGGCGCCGCCTTCGAGCAGGTCCGGTGTGGACAGCGCTTCGAAGCGCAGTTTGTCCACGGCGTCAGAGGCGTTCGAGATCAATTCGCGGAGAAAAATCTCCTTGTTCGAATACAGCGAATGGATCATGAGGTGCAGCAGCTGCTTTACCTCGGTCTGGAAGCCCAGGGTTTCCTTTTGAGTTTCCACACTCATGGTCATCAAACTCCAATCAGATGGCATAAGCCGCCAGCTCAGGTCAGGCCTGCGCCGGTCAGCGGGTTGTCATCAAGGTGGGGGCTGGGTTGCGGATTTCAAGAGGGGGCAAATGCGACTGAACTGAATCTTCATGCTCAGGGTCGCCGACAGCTTCATCGCAATCCGGCCTGGCACCAAAACGTTTAACCGGCGCAGTGCCGCAAACAGCCCTTAATAAGGCTGAAAACCTTATTTATTTATAACGGAAATATGCGGAACTAAATTTATCGCGCCACGCTCGAAAGGCTCGTAGATATTCAATAAGGAGAAACACCCCATGCGTAAATCTTTAGCTATCGCCCTGATGCTTTCTGCCACCCTCGGTCTCGCTGCCTGCGATAAAAAATCCGAGGACAAACAACAAGATGCCAACAAGGCTGCACAAGAGTCCCAGGAGTCGATGCAAAAGGCTCAAGACAAAGTAAACGACGCTGCCAAGGAAAGTCAGGAAGCTGCCCAGAAGAACGCCGAAGCTGCGCAAGAGCGCGCGAAAGAGGCTAACCAGCAGGCACCGGCACCAACTAAGCCGTAAGCCCGCAAGTTTCAAAATAATAAAGCCCGCGATCAGCGGGCTTTATCAGTTTAAGGGAAAGGCATTCTCGGACGCGCTTCAGCGACCGCCCTTCCCTTCAGGCCAGCGCTTCGCTGCGCTTGCCCATCACTCGATCCACCACGAACGCCACGAACAGCGTGATCAGTGCGGGGATCAACCACGCCAGGCCTTGCTCACTGAGCGGCAACTGCGCCAACGCTGCGGGCAGGTATTCACCAAAGCCTGCACCCTTGAACGCGTCGACCATCCCGAACAGCAGCGACACCAGCATCACCGGGGCCACGATCCGGCCTTGCTCATGCCAGAAATCCTTGCAAAAGCTCAACGCCACCAGCGCGATGCACGGCGGATAGATTGCGGTTAGCACGGGAATCGAGAACTGAATCAGGTTGGTCAGCCCCAGGTTCGACACGAGCAGCGAAAACGCCGCCAGCAGGATCACCAGGGTCTTGTAGGACAGCGGCAGTACGCGGCTGAAGTACTCGGCGCAGGCGCAGGTGAGGCCTACTGCCGTGACCAGGCAGGCCAGGGAAATAAGCACTGCGAGGAAGCCGCTGCCCAGGGAGCCGAACGTGTGCTGCACGTACGCATGCAACACGGCCGCGCCATTGCTGGCCCCGGCGGCGACAGCGTGACTGCCGGACCCGAGGCGGAACAGGCTGATGTAGACCAAGGCCAGCCCGACGCCCGCGATCAAACCGGCAATGATGGCGTAACGGGTGATCAGCCGAGGTGACTCCACGCCCCGAGAACGAATGGCGTTGACAATGACGATGCCGAAAACCAGCGCCCCCAGGGTGTCCATGGTCAGGTAGCCGTTGATGAAGCCCTGGGAAAATGGCGCCGCGACGTAGGCAGGCTCGGCGGTGCCGATGTCGCCCGCTGGCAGCGCGAAGGCGGCAATCCCGAGGACTGCGAGCGCGATGATTTTCAGCGGCGCCAGGAAGCGGCCGACGGTGTCCAGCAGGCGGCCCGGGTACAGCGACACCCAGAACACCAACAGGAAATACACCAGACTGTAGAGAAACAGCGCCAGCGGGCTTTCGCCCGTGAGGGGCGCCAGCCCGACTTCAAAGGAAACGGTGGCCGTGCGCGGCGTCGCGAAGAGCGGGCCGACCGCCAGATAGGCCACGGCGGCGAGAACCCCACCGGCGACCTTGCCGATGGGGCTGCTCAACGCGTCCATGGCGCCGCCGACCTTGGCCAGGGCAATCACAGTGACCACCGGCAGACCGACCGCGGTCACCAGAAAGCCCAGGGCCGCCATCCACACATGAGGACCGGCCTGCAAGCCAACGATCGGGGGGAAGATGATGTTGCCGGCGCCCACGAACAACGCGAACGTCATGAAACCCAATGCCAGGATGTCCTGACCTTTCAACACTTTCATCGAAGAATCCACACAGCTGATCGGAATTGAGAAGAGGATTTCCCGGTGGATGCGGGAAATGCTGCCAGCCCTTTTAAGGCTGACCCGTCGCGCAACGCAGACCCTTGTGGGGTCGGCAGCGCAAAATGGCGGCTAGCCTACCCTATTTTGCGCACCTATACAGGGCGCACCGACCGATGCCTGCACGTTCGTGTCGCATTCAGAAACGTCCTACAGATGAATGCATCCAGACCGGTTGGAGCGAGGCTTGCCCGCGAAGCTGACGACGCGCCGTATCAGGCAAGACCAAGATGCTCACTTCGCGGGCAAGCCTCGCTCCAACACGACGGACATCGGGGCGCGGATCGAGAAACGCGAGTGCCAGAAACACAAAAACCACCCGAAGGTGGTTTTTGTCGATCAGGCAGATCAGACGGCAATTAAGCCTTCTTCACTTCCCAACCAGTCAGCTCAGCCAGGGCTTTGCCGATGTCTGCCAGCGAACGCACGGTTTTGACGCCTGCGTCCTGCAGCGCAGCGAATTTCTCGTCTGCAGTGCCTTTGCCGCCAGAGATGATTGCGCCCGCATGGCCCATGCGCTTGCCCGGAGGAGCAGTCACACCCGCGATGTAGGAAACAACCGGCTTGGTCACGTTTGCCTTGATGTAGGCAGCCGCTTCTTCTTCAGCCGAACCGCCGATCTCGCCGATCATCACGATCGCTTCGGTCTTCGGATCTTCCTGGAACAGCTTCAGGATGTCGATGAAGCTTGCGCCCGGGATCGGGTCACCGCCGATGCCGACGCAGGTCGACTGGCCGAAACCGGCGTCGGTGGTCTGCTTCACAGCTTCGTAAGTCAGGGTGCCGGAACGCGACACGATACCGACTTTGCCTGGCAAGTGAATGTGACCGGGCATGATGCCGATCTTGCATTCGCCCGGGGTAATGACGCCTGGGCAGTTAGGACCGATCAGGACCACACCCAACTCGTCGCACTTGACCTTGGCATCCAGCATATCCAGGGTAGGAATGCCTTCGGTGATGCAGATGATCAGCTTGATGCCGCCGAACGCTGCTTCCAGGATCGAGTCTTTGCAGAACGGAGCCGGTACGTAGATGACCGAGGCGGTGGCGCCGGTCTTTTCAACGGCTTCAGCCACCGTGTTGAACACCGGCAGGTTCAGGTGCGTGGTGCCGCCCTTGCCTGGGGTCACGCCGCCGACCATTTTAGTGCCGTAGGCAATGGCTTGCTCGGAGTGGAAGGTACCTTGCGAACCAGTGAAACCCTGGCAGATAACCTTGGTGTCTTTATTGATCAGGACGCTCATTATTTGCCCTCCGCAGCTTTGACGACTTGTTGAGCAGCGTCGGTCAGGCTGGTAGCTGCGATGATGTTCAAGCCGCTTTCTGCCAGTACTTTAGCGCCCAGGTCAGCGTTGTTGCCCTCAAGACGCACAACGACCGGGATTTTCACGCCGACTTCTTTCACCGCGCCAATGATGCCTTCGGCAATCATGTCGCAACGAACGATGCCGCCGAAGATGTTGACCAGAACGGCCGCGACATTGCTGTCGGACAGGATGATCTTGAACGCTTCGGTGACGCGTTCCTTGGTGGCGCCGCCGCCAACGTCAAGGAAGTTGGCAGGTTTGCCGCCATGCAGGTTGACGATGTCCATGGTGCCCATGGCCAGGCCAGCACCGTTGACCATGCAACCGATGTTGCCTTCCAGTGCCACGTAGTTCAGTTCGAACTTGGCAGCATGGGCTTCACGCGGGTCATCTTGCGATGGGTCGTGGAATGCCTTCAGCTTTGGCTGGCGGTACATGGCGTTGGCGTCGATGTTGATCTTGGCGTCCAGGCAATGCAGATCGCCGTCAGCCTTGATCACCAGCGGGTTCACTTCCAGCAGGGCCAGGTCGTGGTCCTGGAACAGTTTGGCCAGACCGGTGAAGATCTTGGCGAACTGAGTGACCTGCTTGCCTTCCAGACCGAGCTGAAATGCCAGGTCGCGACCCTGGAACGGCTGAGGGCCAACCAGTGGATCGATGGTGGCCTTGAGGATTTTCTCAGGCGTGTCGTGAGCGATTTTCTCGATGTCCACGCCACCTTCGGTGGACGCCATGAACACGATACGACGGCTCGAACGGTCTACGACAGCGCCCAGGTACAGCTCTTTGGCGATGTCAGTGCAGGATTCAACCAGGATCTTGGTGACTGGCTGGCCAGCCGCATCAGTCTGGTAAGTCACCAGACGCTTGCCCAGCCACTGCTGAGCGAATGCCGCTGCGTCTTCTTTGCTGCGAACCAGCTTGACGCCGCCCGCCTTGCCGCGACCACCAGCGTGAACCTGGGCTTTGACAACCCATTCAGTCCCGCCAATCTTGTCGCACGCTTCTGCGGCTGCTTCGGGAGTGTCTACCGCGTAGCCTTTGGAGACTGGCAGACCGTATTCAGCGAACAGCTGCTTACCCTGATACTCGTGAAGATTCATGCTTATTACCGTCTTCGTTAGGTACTGCGCATTCGGTGCTGCTCGTCGAAACGTGCCGCACCACCTGTGACCGCTACTCCCGGACGCCGCAAGCACCTGAGTGCCGCAAGCGTTCCGAAGGGTCGAGTCCAACGCACTTTCCGCGGTGAGCCTTGCTCGCAAGGCTCACGACGGGCTGCGCGTCGTGGTTTCTTTTTGTCTTAGCGTTTTTTCTTGTTCTGGATGTGGATGGCGCCGCCATTCACTGCCAGGGCTGCTTCGTGCAGCGCTTCGGACAACGTCGGGTGGGAGAAGACCATCATGCCGATGTCTTCGGCACTGGTGCCGAACTCCATGCCGATCGCGCCCTGCTGTACCAGTTCTGCTGCGCCTGGACCGATCACGTGAACGCCCAGAACGCGGTCGGTCTTGGCGTCGGCGATGACCTTGACGAAACCGCCGGTGTCGTTGGCAGCCATCGCACGACCACTGGCCGCGAACGGGAAGCTGCCGACGTTGACTTCAACGCCTTCGGCCTTGAGCGTCTGCTCGGTCTTGCCCACCCAGGCGATTTCCGGGTGAGTGTAGATAACCGACGGGATCAGGTCGTAGTTCATCTGGGTCTTGTGACCCTTGATGCGCTCGACAACCATGATGCCCTCTTCAGAAGCCTTGTGGGCCAGCATCAGACCACGAACCACGTCACCGATCGCGTAAACGCCCGGCACGCTGGTCTCGCACTGATCGTTGACAAAGATGAAGCCACGCTCGTCGATGTCCACGCCGCTGTCCGAAGCCAGCAGGTCGGTGGTCACCGGACGACGGCCCACGGCCACGATCACGCGGTCGAAGGTGATGTTCTGCTCGCCTTCCTTGTCGGTGTAGGTCACCACGACTTCGTCGCCATTGACCTTGGAACCAGTCACCCGAGCGCCGAGCTTGATGTCCAGGCCCTGCTTGGTGAAGGTCTTCTGCGCTTCCTTGGCCACGGCTTCGTCGGCAGCCGGGAGGAATTTCTCCAGCGCTTCCAGCACGGTGACCTTGGCGCCCAGACGGGCCCATACCGAACCCAGTTCCAGGCCGATCACGCCGGCGCCGATGACGCACAGACGCTCAGGCACGGACGGAAATTCCAGGGCGCCGGTCGAATCGACGATGGTGACCTGATTGACTGGTGCAGGTGGAATGTCGATCGGACGCGAGCCGGAGGCCAGGATCACGTGGTCGGCTTCGATGATTTCAACGGTGCCGTCAACGCCGGTCAGCTCGACTTTCTTGCCGGCCAACAGCTTGCCGTGGCCTTGCAGGGAGGTAACGCCGTTGGCCTTGAACAGGCTGGCAACGCCGCCGGTCAGGCCTTTGACGATCTGTGCCTTGCGGCCAATCATGGCGGTCACGTCCATCTTCACTTCGGAAGTGGTGATACCGTGAACCGCGAAGCCGTTCTTGGCTTCGTAGAATTTCCAGGAGCTGTCCAGCAGCGCCTTGGAAGGAATGCAACCGACGTTCAGGCAAGTACCGCCCAGGGCCAGTTTGCCCTCCTTGTCCTGATATTTCTCGATGCAGGCAGTCTTGAGACCAAGTTGCGCGGCCTTGATGGCGGCAACATAACCGCCAGGACCTGCGCCAATCACTACCACGTCGAATTTCTGGGACATAACAAAGAGTTCCTCTTTAGCTGCGAGCTTCAAGCTGCAAGCTACAAGCCGATCTGCGCTGTACTGCAGAGCCGACTCGCGACCTATTGATTAGATGTTACCTACACGCCTCAAGCTGCATGCCGCTGCGCTTCGGTCTTGAAGCGTGCGGCTTGCAGCTTGCGGCTGCTTCATCAGATGTCCAGCAACAGACGAGCCGGATCTTCCAGCAAGTTCTTGATGGTGACCAGGAAAGTTACTGCTTCCTTGCCATCGATCAAACGGTGATCGTAGGACAACGCCAGGTACATCATCGGACGGATGACCACCTGACCATTGATCGCCATCGGGCGCTGCAGGATGTTGTGCATGCCCAGGATAGCGGCCTGCGGCGGGTTGACGATCGGGGTCGACATCATCGAGCCGAAGGTGCCGCCGTTGGTGATGGTGAAGGTACCACCGGTCATTTCGTCGATGGACAGCTTGCCGTCACGGGCTTTCTTGCCGTACGTGGCAATGCCGCCTTCGATTTCGGCCAGGCTCATCTGTTCGGCGTTACGCAACACGGGCACCACCAGACCGCGGTCGCTGGAAACGGCGACGCCGACATCCGCATAACCGTGGTAGACGATGTCCGCACCGTCGATGGAAGCGTTGACGGCCGGGAAGCGCTTCAGCGCTTCGGTCGCCGCCTTGACGAAGAACGACATGAAGCCCAGACGCACGCCGTTGTGGGACTTCTCGAACAAGTCCTTGTACTTGGAGCGCAGCGCCATCACTTCGGTCATGTCGACTTCGTTGAAGGTGGTCAGCATTGCCATGTTCGACTGTGCTTCGACCAGACGACGAGCCACGGTGGCCCGCACACGGGTCATCGGCACGCGCTTCTCGACGCGGTCACCGACCGCAACGGCAGGCGCGGCTTCGGCGGCAGGCTTGGCAACTGGTGCAGCAGCAGGCGCGGATTTCTTCGCTTCTACAGCGGCAACGATGTCTTCCTTGGTGACGCGACCGTCTTTGCCGGTGCCTTTGACGCTGGCCAGGTTGATGCCGTTTTCTTCAGCCAGCTTGCGGGCAGCAGGACCGCCGATGGCATCGTCGTCGGCGGCCGAGGCAGCCGGTGCCGGCGCAGCCTGAGCAGGCGCGGCGGCAGCAGGGGCAGGGGCAGAGGCCGGTGCAGCAGCGCCAGCCGGTGCAGCCGAGGCGGTGCCGCCGGCGTCCAGGGTCGCAATCAACTCATTGGAGAGGACGGTTTCGCCTTCGCCTTTTACGATCGATGCCAACACGCCATCGGCTTCGGCCAGGACTTCGAGCACGACTTTGTCAGTCTCGATATCCACCAGAAGCTCGTCGCGCTTTACCGCTTCGCCCGGTTGCTTGTGCCATTTGGAAATGGTGCCGTCGGCAACGGATTCCGGGAAAGAGGGGGCTTTGATCTCAATAGCCATTGTTCTAAATTCCTTAATTCGGTTTCAAATGCGCGAAGGCGTTAAACAGTGAACGCGTCTTTCAGCAGTTTTTCCTGCTGTTCGGCGTGCATCGATGCGTAGCCACAAGCTGGAGCAGCAGAAGCATCACGACCGGCGTACTCGAGCACGAGGTTACGGTTGTGATTGCCGATGCTACGGCGCAAGTGATGCTGGCTGCTGTACCAGGCGCCCTGGTTCATCGGTTCTTCCTGACACCAGACCACATGGGTCAGGTTGGTGTAGGACGCGATCGCGTCCATCAGGTCGTCTTCCGGGAACGGATAGAGCTGTTCGAGACGCACGATGGCCACATCTTCACGGCCTTCGGCACGACGTTTTTCCAGCAGGTCGTAGTAAACCTTGCCGCTGCACATCACCAGGCGCGTCACTTTGGCGGCATCGAGGGTATCGATTTCCGGAATGACGGTCTGGAACGAGCCGTGAGCCAGATCTTCCAGGGTCGAGATGGCCAGCTTGTGACGCAGCAACGACTTGGGCGTGAGCACGATCAACGGTTTGCGCAGCGGACGGATCACCTGACGGCGCAGCAGATGGTAGATCTGTGCCGGGGTGGTCGGTACGCAGACCTGAATGTTGTGCTCGGCGCAGCCTTGCAGATAACGCTCGAGACGTGCGGACGAGTGCTCCGGCCCCTGCCCTTCATAACCGTGAGGCAGCAACATGGTCAGACCGCACAGACGGCCCCACTTGTGCTCGCCACTGGTGATGAACTGGTCGATGACCACCTGGGCGCCGTTGGCGAAGTCGCCGAACTGTGCTTCCCAGATGACCAGCGCGTTAGGCTGGGTAGTCGAATACCCGTACTCGAACGCCAGCACGGCTTCTTCCGACAGGAAGGAATCGTACAGATCAAAGCGCGGTTGGCCGGCATACAGGTTCTGCAGAGGGATGTAAGTGCTCGCATCCTTCTGGTTGTGCAGAACGGCATGACGGTGGGAGAACGTGCCACGGCCAACGTCCTGACCGGTCAGGCGAACCTGGTGGCCTTCGAACGCCAGGGTCGCGTACGCCATGGTTTCGGCGTAACCCCAGTTGATCGGCAGCCCGCCCTGTTGCATCTTCTGGCGGTCTTCGTAGATCTTCTGGACCTGGCGCTGAACGACGAAGCCCTCTGGCAGTTCCATCAGCTTGGCCGACAGTTCCTGCAGGGTCTTGAGGTCAAAGCTGGTGTCGTGGCGCGCTGTCCAGGCGTGGCCCAGATACGGACGCCAGTCAACGAACAGCTCTTTGTTCGGTTCCTTGACCAGGCTTTTCACCACGTGCATGCCGTTGTCGAGCGCGTTGCGGTACTCGTCAACTTTGGACTGCGCAGCGGCGGCGTCGACAATACCGGCGTTGACCAGGTATTCGGCGTACAGCTCGCGGGTGGTGCGCTGCTTGGCGATCTGCTGATACATCAGCGGCTGGGTGCCACTCGGTTCGTCGGCTTCGTTGTGCCCGCGACGACGGTAGCAGACCAGGTCGATCACTACGTCACGCTTGAACTGCATGCGGTAGTCGATGGCCAGTTGGGTCACGAACACCACGGCTTCAGGGTCATCACCATTCACATGGAGAATCGGCGCCTGAATCATCTTGGCAACGTCGGTCGCGTACTCGGTGGAGCGCGAGTCTTCCTGGTTGCTGATGGTGAAGCCGACCTGGTTGTTAATCACGATGTGAATCGTGCCGCCGGTCTTGAAGCCGCGGGTCTGCGACATCTGGAAAGTTTCCAGTACCACACCCTGGCCAGCGAAGGCCGCGTCACCGTGAAGCGAGATCGGCAAGACTTTCTCGCCGGTCAGATCGTTACGACGATCCTGACGTGCGCGCACCGACCCTTCGACCACCGGAGACACGATCTCCAGGTGAGACGGGTTGAAGGCCATCGCCAGGTGAACTTCGCCACCGGTGGTCATCACGTTGGAGGAGAAGCCCTGGTGATATTTCACGTCACCGGAACCCAGCTCGACCTTCTTCTTGCCTTCGAACTCGTCGAACAGCTCGCGCGGGTTCTTGCCGAAGGTGTTCACCAGCACGTTCAAACGACCACGGTGGGCCATGCCGATGACGATTTCCTTGGTCCCGTAGGAACCGGAGCGCTGGATCAGCTCGTCAAGCATCGGAATCAGGCTTTCGCCGCCTTCCAGACCGAAACGCTTGGTGCCCGGGTACTTGGTGCCCAGGTATTTTTCCAGGCCTTCCGCTGCAGTCACGCGCTCAAGCAGGTGGCTCTGGATTTCAGGCGAGAACGTCGGACGACCGCGCACGCTTTCGAGGCGCTGCATAAACCAGTTGCGCTGCTCGGAATCGACAATGTGCGTGAACTCGGCGCCGATGGTGCGGCAATATGTCTTCTGCAAGACATCGATAATTTCGCGTAGGCTCGCCTCCTCTTTGCCAATGAACAAGTCACCGGCACGGAAGGTTGTATCGAGATCGGCGTTGGTCAAACCGTAGTGATCGATCGACAGGTCCGCAGGCGCAGGACGCTTCCACAGGCCCAGCGGGTCGAGCTGGGCGCCCTGATGGCCGCGCATACGGAATGCCTGGATTAGTCGCAGGACTTCAACTTGCTTCTTCTCGTGTTCGCTGCTCACGCTCCCGGCAGACACCGGTTGAGCGCGGCGCTGGTTTTTACCCAGCAACACGAAATGATCGCGAATGGTCGAATGCGATACATCGGTGGCAGTGCTGCCGTCAGCTGGCAGCTTCTGAAAGTAGTTGCGCCACTCTTCTGGCACAGCGTTAGGGTCGTGCAGGTAGAGCTCATAAAGCTCTTCCACATAGGCAGCGTTACCACCGGATAGGTGGGCACTGTTCCACATGCGCTGCATCACGCTTTCTTGCATGCTTGGTCACCCTCGGTAAGGGGACACCACCGGCGACGACACCACAGCGAGCCTGAAAACAGTCCATGTGCAGCGACTGTGACAAGCCACTAAGGATCTCGCAGATAGTCCGGGTACCAGCCCGGATGCCCCTGCTGGTCGTGTTTCTTCAAAATAAGAGCCGCAGCCACACGGTTGCTGCTCAAGTTAGAACTACGGCGCCGGTTGAAGCCTGCGCCGCAGCGGTTACAGGTGAAGCGCTTACAAATGCTGCAATGCTACGGGTGCAACGAAATCAGACACCGCTCTTGAGAAGCATGTTGCGCACGTGACCGATCGCCTTCGTCGGGTTCAGGCCTTTCGGGCACACGCTTACGCAGTTCATGATGCCACGGCAACGGAACACGCTGAATGGGTCGTCCATCGAAGCCAGACGTTCCTGGGTCTTGGTGTCACGGCTGTCGGCCAGGAAACGATAGGCCTGCAGCAATGCGGCAGGACCCAGAAACTTGTCCGGGTTCCACCAGAAGGACGGGCACGACGTCGAGCAGCAAGCGCACAGGATGCACTCGTAAAGACCGTCGAGCTTTTCACGTTCTTCCGGCGATTGCAGACGTTCGATGGCCGGAGGCGGCGTATCGTTCAACAGGAACGGCTTAACCTTCTCATACTGCTTGTAGAAGATGCTCATGTCGACGACCAGGTCACGGATCACCGGCAAGCCAGGCAGCGGACGCACGATCAGCTTGTTGCCCTTGACCACAGCCGACAGCGGCGTGATGCACGCCAGCCCGTTCTTGCCGTTGATGTTCATGCCATCGGAGCCGCAGACACCTTCGCGGCACGAGCGACGGTACGAGAAGCCCTCGTCCTGCTCTTTGATCAGCGCCAGCACGTCCAGCACCATCAGGTCTTTACCGTTGGTATTGACCTGAAATTCCTGCATGAACGGCGCAGCGTCCTGATCCGGGTTGTAGCGATAAACACTGACTTGCAACATATCGGCCACCCTTAGTAAGTCCGAATCATGGGTTCGAAAGTCGGAACCGTCTTCGGCGAGAAGTTGACAGCGCGCTTGGCCACACGTTTCTCACCCGGGAAATACAAGGTGTGGCAGAGCCAGTTGATGTCGTCGCGATCTTCGAAATCTTCGCGGGCGTGAGCGCCACGGGATTCCTTGCGGTGCTCGGCAGCGATCGCCGTGGCCTCGGCCACTTCCAGCAGGTTTTGCAATTCCAGCGCTTCGATCCGGGCGGTGTTGAACGCCTGGCTCTTGTCGTTGATCTTGACGTTGGCGATACGCGCGCGCAGGTCAGCCAGCTGGGCAATACCCTTCTGCATGTATTCGCCGGTGCGGAATACGCCAAAGTAGTTCTGCATGCAGCTTTGCAGCTCTTTACGCAGGGTTGCCACGTCTTCGCCATCAGTACGTTCGTTCAGGCTGCTCAAACGAGCCAGAGCCACGTCGATGTCGGTTTCCGAGGCGCGACGGTAGTCGATGCCTTCGTTGAGGGCCTGCTCCAGGTGCAGACCGGCCGCACGACCGAAGACCACCAGATCGAGCAGCGAGTTGCCGCCAAGACGGTTGGCACCGTGAACCGATACGCACGCCACTTCACCGACCGCAAACAGGCCAGGGATAATGGTGTCCACGCCAGCGGCGTCCTGAGTGATCGCCTGACCATGAATGTTGGTGGCAACGCCGCCCATCATGTAGTGGCAGGTTGGAACGACCGGGATCGGCGCGACGGCCGGATCGACGTGAGCGAAGGTTTTCGACAGTTCCATGATGCCCGGGAGACGGCTGTGTAGCACTTCCTCACCCAGGTGATCGAGCTTGAGCATCACGTGATCGCCGTCGGGACCGCAGCCATTGCCGGCAATGATCTCTTTGACCATCGAGCGTGCTACCACGTCGCGACCGGCAAGGTCCTTGGCGTTTGGCGCATAGCGCTCCATGAAACGCTCGCCGTGCTTGTTGATCAGGTAACCGCCTTCACCACGGCAGCCTTCGGTGACCAGTACACCTGCGCCGGCAATGCCGGTCGGGTGGAACTGCCACATCTCGATGTCCTGAACCGGAACGCCTGCACGCAGCGCCATGCCAACGCCGTCGCCGGTGTTGATCAGTGCATTGGTGGTCGACGAATAGATGCGACCCGCGCCGCCGGTGGCCAATACCGTTGCGTTGGCACGGATGTAGGAGGTTTCACCGGTTTCGATGCAGATGGCAATGATGCCGACAAAGGCACCGTCCTGGTTCTTGACCAGGTCCACGGCGTAGTACTCGTTGAGGAACACGGTACCGGCTTTCAGGTTCGCCTGATAAAGGGTGTGCAGCAGCGCGTGACCGGTACGGTCGGCAGCAGCACAGGTACGTGCAGCCTGCCCGCCCTTGCCGAAGTCCTTGGACTGGCCACCGAACGGACGCTGATAGATGCGGCCCTGTTCGGTACGGGAGAATGGCAGCCCCATGTGCTCGAGCTCGAACACGGCTTCAGGGCCTACGGAACACATGTATTCGATCGCGTCCTGGTCACCGATGTAGTCGGAACCCTTGACGGTGTCGTACATGTGCCAGCGCCAGTCATCGTTTGGATCGGCAGAGGCGATGGCGCAGGTGATGCCGCCCTGGGCGGACACGGTGTGGGAACGCGTCGGGAACACCTTGGTGACGACTGCGGTCTTGTGGCCACCCTGAGCCAGCTGCAAGGCGGCGCGCATGCCTGCGCCGCCGCCGCCAATGATGATGGCGTCGAATGAAAGTGTATTAATGTTAGCCATGAATCAGATACCCCAAAGAATCTGCACACCCCAGACGAAGTACGCGAACATCGCAATGCCGCAGACTGCCTGGAACAGGAAACGCACCACTGTCGCGGACTTGCCCAGCGCCATCGGCGTCAGGTAGTCGGTCGCGATAGTCCACATGCCAACCCAGGCGTGAGCCGCCAGGGCCACAAGGGCCAACAGACTGAAGATGCGCATCGCGTTATGGGTGAAAAGCGCGTGCCACGTGGCGAAATCAAGGCCAGGGTGCGCGATCAGGTACCCGATCAGGAAAATGAAATAAGCCGCGAGCACGACGGCGGAGACGCGTTGCGCCATCCAGTCATACAGGCCCGAACGAGAAAGGTTGGTGACGTTGGTTACCATATCCACACTCCTGCCAGAACGATCACCACCACAGACACGGCGATAACGATTTGAGAGCCCAGCTTGCCGCCTTCCAGCGTCTCGCCAATGCCTGTGTCCATGATCAGGTGACGGACGCCCGCCACCAGGTGATACAGCAGTGCGGACAGAAGCGCCCAGATCACAAACTTGACCAGCGGACTGGTCAGTCCCGCTTTCACCGACGCGAAGCCTTCCTCGGAGCCCAGCGACACATCCAATGCATAGAGCATGATGGCAATGCCGACGAAGAGGATGACACCGGAGACACGGTGAAGGATGGACGTGTAAGCGGTGATAGGGAGTTTGATGGTCCTTAAGTCTAGGTTTACAGGTCGTTGGCTTTTCACGGCTTTTTTTCACACTGAAGAGCCCCTAACAATCAGGGCAAATTATTGGGAAGTGCACTGGTCAGGTACCCACCACCCAGGAAGTGACGACCCCTAGAAAATCAGGCCTGAAAGCCCCTGGCGGTCGGACGCCGAGTATAGACAGTTAGGTTACTAATGACAACGCGTCAACCCCACCCTAATGGTGGATTGCGCTGGCTCGATAAAAGGCGTAAATGGCAGGGAAATTCGCGGAAAAGCATCGCTTCGACCCTTCTGCGGCGGGACTTTAGGCAAATTGACTTTAGAATTTATCTCACTATAGTGGTGCGGGCCCTGCGTGGGGGGCCTGTCTGATGATTTGAAGCATAAATAGGAGGCCACATGGCTGACAAAAAAGCGCAGTTGATCATCGAGGGCGCAGCCCCCGTCGAGCTGCCCATTCTGACCGGCACGGTTGGTCCCGATGTAATCGACGTACGCGGCCTTACCGCCACAGGACGCTTCACATTCGACCCAGGCTTCATGTCCACCGCCTCATGCGAATCCAAGATCACCTACATCGACGGTGACAACGGCATCCTGCTGCACCGCGGCTACCCGATCGAACAGCTTGCCGAGCAATCGGACTACCTGGAAACCTGTTACCTCCTGCT
Source organism: Xanthomonas sp. WHRI 1810A (assembly GCF_040202885.1). Taxonomy (NCBI): domain Bacteria; kingdom Pseudomonadati; phylum Pseudomonadota; class Gammaproteobacteria; order Lysobacterales; family Lysobacteraceae; genus Xanthomonas; species Xanthomonas sp. WHRI 1810A. The sequence goes on along the minus strand of NZ_JBEGED010000023.1, from coordinate 27,041 downwards.
CAACGGCGAACTGCCGACTGCCGAGCAGAAGGCGCAATTCGTGGTCACCGTGAAGAACCACACCATGGTGCACGAGCAGCTGAAGACCTTCTTCAACGGCTTCCGCCGCGACGCCCACCCGATGGCGGTCATGTGCGGTGTGGTTGGTGCCCTGTCGGCGTTCTACCACGACTCCCTGGACATCAATAACCCGCAGCACCGGGAAATCTCCGCGATCCGCCTGGTCGCCAAGATGCCGACTCTGGCCGCGATGGTTTACAAGTACTCCATGGGCCAGCCCATGATGTACCCCCGTAACGACCTGAGTTACGCGGAAAACTTCCTGCACATGATGTTCAACACGCCGTGCGAGATCAAACCGATCAGCCCGACGCTGGCTAAGGCCATGGACCGGATCTTCATCCTCCACGCCGACCACGAACAGAACGCCTCGACGTCCACCGTGCGCATGGCCGGCTCATCGGGCGCCAACCCGTTCGCCTGTATTGCGGCCGGCATTGCCGCGCTGTGGGGCCCCGCTCACGGCGGCGCCAACGAAGCAGTCCTGACCATGCTTGATGAAATCGGCGATGTGTCCAACATCGACACCTACATCGCCAAGGCCAAGGACAAGAACGACCCGTTCAAACTGATGGGCTTCGGTCACCGGGTTTACAAGAACCGTGACCCACGCGCCACCGTGATGAAGCAGACCTGCGATGAGGTCCTGCGCGAGCTGGGCATCACTGACGATCCGCAACTGGAACTGGCCATGCGTCTGGAAGAGATCGCATTGACCGACCCCTATTTCATAGAGCGCTCGCTGTACCCGAACGTCGACTTCTACTCGGGGATCATCCTCAAGGCGATCGGCATTCCGACCAGCATGTTCACCGTGATCTTCGCACTGGCCCGCACCGTCGGCTGGATCTCGCACTGGAAGGAAATGCTCTCCAGCCCGTACAAGATTGGCCGTCCGCGCCAGCTGTACACCGGCGAGGTTTCTCGCGACATCGTGCCATTGGCCGATCGCAAGTAAGTCAAGCGGTAACGGAAAAAGGCTGCCAGTGGCAGCCTTTTTTGTTGATCCGTAAAACTGTACGGGTCATTGACGGGCGATTATTTCTCGGCCCGCTCCTTCAGCGCCTTCAATGTATTGAAAGGGGCATCCACCACAAACTTGTTGGCCAGCCAGGAAGGTACGCTGCCACCGGGCTCGGTGTGGACTTGATAGGTGACCTCCGTCACCCCCGCGCCCTTGGGCACAAATTTCCAGAAACCTTCGACTTGCGACACCCGAACGAAGCCTGGCTCTTCCGGAATGTACTTGGGCTGCCCTTCCAGATTGCGGGTGACGCTGCCATCGGCACCGTTCACGGTGGTGACCTGCAACACCGAGTCACGGGGCGTGACCGGCCACGGCGTGTTGAACTGGGAGTAGGTCCAGACCTTGTCGCCTTCGTGCTTGAGGATCTTCTGCGACTTGCACTCGTGAATCCACGCGCACGCGCCTGCGACATCCTCCTGGAGGGCGCGCAGTTTGGATATGTCTGCCTTGATCGTCGTCTCGCCACGGTAGGCCTTGTATTTGGAGCCCGCCACCTCGCTGAGCGACACCTTGATCCCGGCCTCATCCTTGGCCACCTGCCAGTCGTCTGCGTGAGCGGCGGTTGCCACCGCCATCGCAATACTCAATCCCAACGCCATCCGATGCAACGAACCCATATTGTCTTCCTTATTGTCGTGATGTCAGATCAATGCCTTAACCCGACAGGCCTTTAGCAGGCAGCTGTCGTGGCCTGCTCCCACCATCCGATCAAGCGAATGGCCTCGTCCTGACTGCTGCCGCACACCTCTGGCTCAGCCTTGAATCGGCCGCACACGTCGGGACGTCCCGGAAGACCGAACAACGCACACAGCATCTCGACCGACAAGTGCAGACAGCGCACCCCGGCCGGCTTGCCGTCGGGCATGCCGGGGATCGGTGAGGAAATCGATGGCGCAACGCAACACGCGCCGCAGCCCGGACGGCAATCCATGAGGATGATTCTCGAAAATGGCAGGAGGAAACGGAATCTTACCCGTTAAAACGCCTGTATGAAAATGAACGATGACGCTCGGCGCATCGCTCACTTGCGGAAGGTGAAGTCCACCGCGGCGCCTTCGACGTCGCGACGTGAGTCGTTACGCAGTTGCAGCTGCATTTCGTTGCTGAGCAGGCGGCCGTTGAGCTCAAAGTCCGGATCACTCTGCGCATCGGGGAACATTTTCGGCAGCAGCGGCTTGGGGTGTGCAGCTGTGATCACTTTACTGGGCGGCGTGAGCTGCTTGACCATATCCGGAGGCAAGCTCAGGTCCAGGTTGGCTTTGGGCAGCTGTGTGTCCTTGACCACCTGCGCCGGTGTCTTGCTCTTGCTGGCAACCGGCGCGCGACGTGCGACTTCGGCATTGTCTTCCTTGACCTTGGCCGACCTGGCGTTGCCCGAGGGGGCATTGCTTAGGGGCGACTTGGCCGAGACGCCGGGTGCCGACGGCTTGGCGGGCACAGGCTGCGGCTTGCTGGAAGCCACCACCGGCACCGTCGGCACGTTAGGCGCCAGTGCGTGCTCAGCCGGTTCGGCAGGCTCGGGCTTTGGGATGGCGACTACAGGCGCCGCGACTGCCGACGAGACGTTATCGTCCGCAGCCTTTGCCTGCACAGCCGCGTCCTTTGCCTGAGGCGCAGGGGCCTCGGCCGCAACTTTGGGCGTGGGCGGCGGCTGCTTGTCAGCATCACAACCGCCCATCAGCACTACCATCAACAATCCAGCACAACGCAGTGAGTTCATAGTTCGAAGGCAGAAATAAGTCAGAGGCCATATGCTGGCCCTACGCAAGCCACCTGACAAGATGTCGGGGCTAATCGAGTTCCTTCTTGATAGAAACCTGTGACGCGCAAGGGTTCACCACGCATGCACAGCTTCCTGACAAAGTTGCTTGGCAAGCATCCCCAATGTCATCAGCGCACGCTCTGCTTCGCGGTTCCACGGCATGCCGCAATTGAGGCGGATGCAGTGATTGAACTGCTCGGTGTTGCTGAAGATCAGCCCCGGCGCAATGCTGATGCCCTGTTCCAGCGCCCGCACGTGCAGCTCCTGAGTGTTCACCCTCCCCGGCAAGCTGATCCAGAGAATGAAGCCCCCCACGGGGCGGCTGATCTGCGTGCCCTCGGGAAACATCTGCTGCACCGCCAGCTGGAAGGCGCTGAGGTTTTTCCGATGCTCTTGACGGATATAGCGCAGGTGCCTGTCGTAGCCACCGTTCTCAAGGTAGGACGCCACCGCCATCTGCGTCACGCTGCACGCAGAGTGGGTACTGAACGTCTGCAAGCGCTGGATCTCGGCCTGGTACTTGCCGGCAATCATCCAGCCGATACGCACGCCCGGCGACAGGGTCTTGGAAAAGCTGGAGCAGTAGATGACGCGGCCCAGCCGATCAAAGGCTTTCAGCGCCTTGGTCTTGCCCTGCTCGTACATCAGCTCGCCGTAGATATCGTCCTCGATAATCTGGATATCGAAATCCGACGCCAGCCGCAGCAGATGCTTCTGCCGCTCTTCGGGCATGGTGCTGCCCAGAGGATTGCTGAGCCGAGAGGTCAAGACAAGCGCCTTGATGGACCACTGATTGGCCGCGAGCTGCAGCGCTTCCAGGCTGATGCCGGTGGTGGGGTCGCTGGGAATTTCAATGACCTTGAGGCCGAGCAAGTCGGCTAATTGCAGGAGGCCGTAATAGGTGGGCGACTCCGCCGCGATCAGATCGCCAGGGCTGGTCAGTACCCGCAACGACATCTGCAGCGCATCGACACAGCCGTGGGTGATGACCACCTCGGACGGATCGATCACCACACCAGCATCACGCATTCGAATAGCCACCTGACGGCGCAAGGGTTCGAAACCCGGGCTGAACATGTAGCTGAAGGCCCGAGGGCTCTGGAAGCGCGTGACCTTGGCCAACTGCTGATGCAGCGCACGGACCGGCAGATAATCCACGTGCGGCACTGCAGCGCCGAAGGCGAACACCCCTTCCCGCCTGGACTCCACCAGCACCTGCTGAATGATACTGGCCCGGGTCACCAGCCCAGGACGTTCGACCCGCGCGATGTCGGGGGTCGGCGCGGTCAGTGCCGGTGTCTGGTGAACGTAATAACCGGATTGAGGGCGGGCGCGAATGAGCCCCTGATCTTCGAGATTCGCATACGCCTGCAACACGGTGGCGTGACTCACATTGAGCTGCGAGCTCATCTTTCGCACCGACGGCACCCGTTCTCCGGGTTGGTAAACACCGCGCCGAATGTCTTCGGCCAGTTGCTGAGCGATACGTTGATACAACAGAAGATTGGTCATTTGACGCCCCTTGATCCCACCCTTAATCCATTCGTTCGAACAATCAGTGCGCCTGACCGCCAGAACAGTTGCAAAGTGTACGGGGACAGTTGTCCTGCTCACCAGTAATTTGTACGGGTGCTGAAATATTTAATGCGCCATAAGTGCCAACATCACCGACGTATCGGCACAAAAAAGCCCGACCGCGCAATACGCGGTCGGGCTGTTCGCAAAAAATAATTTACCTCGGGGCGCTCAAACGTCCTTTTTCGTCCGAAAAAACCAGCTCCACCCGACGATTCTGAGCCCTTCCGCGCTCGGACGCGTTGCTGTCCACGGAAAACTGATCGCCATAACCTTCCACCTGAATCCGTTCGTCTTCAATCCCCAGGTCGGACAGCACGTCGGCCACCGCTTGGGCGCGATCTTTCGACAGCTTCAGATTTTCCTGACGGTCACCGGTGCTGTCGGTGTATCCCTCGATGCGCACCACGCGCTTGGGATTGAGCAGCATAAATTGCACGACCTTCAGCACGGTTCGGTTTGCGGAGCTTTTAAGCTCGGCATGCCCGGTGTCGAACAGCATATCGCCCAGGGTCATGACCAGGCCCCGCTCGGTCTGGTTGGTCGACAGACTGGTGATCTGATCTTCCGCCCATTTGCCCTGCTCCTGCGCGCCCGCCAGCTTTTGTTCGCGCAAGGCCAGTTGAAGGCGTTGACGCTCCAGCTCAAGGCGGGCCAGCCGTTCCTGGTTCAACAGCAGTTTGCTGTGCTCACGGGCGATGGCGCTGTAGCGACTGCTCAAGTACGCGTAATGGCTGACGTCCTCGCCGCTGCCGATGTAGCCGGACAGGCGCTCTGCCCGGCCCAGCAATTCTCCGGCGCGGATCACGTCTTTCGGCGCGCTGCGCAACACGTTGGTGTCTTCCTTGACCTGCTGGTAATCCGCGCTGGCGGACTGCAGCGCACTGTCACTGCCTTGATGCCCGGCACAGCCGTAAAGTCCGGCCGAACCCAGCAGTAAACAGACACTCATTGCACGCGGGAAACCAGTCATTGCGCGGCCCCCAACTGCTTGCGCAGACGGTTGAGCCGGGTGTTCATCTGGGTCAATTGTTCTTCACTTTTCACGGTCAGCACCCGCGCTTCCGCCAGTCGCGCATCGAGCTCGGCCTGTTCGGCCTGCATGCGGGCTGCTTTGTAGGACTTGTCTTGCATGTCGGCTCGCGCCTGGACCAGCCTGGATTGCGCCAATGCCATATCAGGTTCGTCGTCGGTGGCGCCCACGGCTGTGGCCTGATTGACCGCCTGCTCAGTGAGTTTCAACTGCTCGGTGGGCGCGGGGTCGTTTGCGCAGCCGAACAGCGAGGCGAGCGCCATGGCGGCGAATAAGGGTCGAATTCTCAAAACAACATTCCTACTGGTGTGTGGCGCTGGCGGGCTGCTGAAGCTGGGCTTTCCACAACTCGACATTGCGCTGGATGGCTTCGGCAGACCGGCCCGAGGCGGCCAATTCTGTCATTTTTTTGGCCAGCTGTCCGCGCAGCCAGGAGTCGTTGCACGCCGAATTGAAAGACACCGCCAGATAAAGCCCGGGTTTGTCCAGCACCAACGGCTGGGCCACCAGCTCTCCAGCGGGGCTCATGGCCTGGGTCAACGCCATGCCGGCGTAGCGTCCAGCCAGCACGTATTCGACCTTGCCGGTCAGCAACTGCTCGAACGTGCGGGTCAGGTTCGGCTGCTTCTCGACGGTCAATTGCTCTTTGATCGCAGCCTCGAACGACGGCGTAATGCGCGTTTTCTCGGACAAGGCCCCCGGATGCCCGTGCAGGTCGGCCAGCAGGTTGAACGGCAGCGCCTGATCCTTGCGTGTCCAGACCATGATTTCGTTTTGAACGATGGGCGGATGAATGAAATCCAGGGACTCGAGTTCCGCGCTGGTCAACGGTGCATCGGCCAGGATGTCCATGCGTCCGGTGCGCACCTCATCGAGGGCCTGGCTGCGCTTGCCGGCATACAGCAGTTCGACCTTGACGCCGATCTGCTGCGCAGCTTCCTTCATCAGATCGGCATTGGCGCCCATCAGGTGTTTGGCGTCTTGCGGATCACGCCACAAATAAGGGGGGGCATCGGGACTGCCGGTGACGATCAAACGCTCGCATTTTCCAGCGGCCAGCGTCAGGGGTGGCAGCAGCGTAAGACTCAGCATCAGCGCTGTCAGGCTGGACCGTGGTGACATGGGTACTTCCCTTCTTCGCGCTGATAAAAATGCCGCCCAATAAAAAACCCGTTCATCGCCGGCTGCGCAACGTACTCAGCATCCACAACCGGCGATGACAGAGCAGTTCAAACAGCCCGAAACGAACGGGTTCTCTTTATAAGTCAGGCCACTGGATTAAACCAGCTTCTCCAACTCGGGGATTGCTTCGAACAGGTCAGCCACCAGGCCGTAATCAGCTACCTGGAAGATTGGCGCCTCTTCATCCTTGTTGATCGCAACGATCACCTTGGAGTCCTTCATGCCGGCCAGATGCTGAATCGCGCCGGAGATACCGACGGCGATATACAGCTGGGGCGCGACGATCTTGCCGGTCTGACCGACCTGCATGTCGTTGGGCACGAAGCCGGCATCGACCGCAGCACGGGACGCGCCCACGGCCGCGCCCAGCTTGTCGGCCAACGCGTACAGGTGCTTGAAGTTGTCGCCGTTCTGCATGCCGCGGCCGCCGGAAACGACGATCTTGGCAGCAGTCAGTTCAGGACGATCGGACTTGGCCAGCTCTTCGCTGACGAAAGACGACTTGCCTGCGTCGTGAGCGGCAGACACCGCTTCAACGGTGGCGGAACCGCCTTCGGCAGCAACCGCGTCGAAGCCGGTGGCGCGCACGGTAATGACCTTGATGGCCGCCGAAGATTGCACGGTCGCAATGGCGTTGCCGGCGTAGATCGGACGCTTGAAGGTGTCAGCGCTTTCAACGGCGATGATTTCCGAGATCTGATCAACGTCCAGCTGCGCAGCAACGCGGGGCAGGATGTTCTTGCCGTTGGACGTTGCCGCGGCCAGCACGTGGCTGTAGGCCGATGCCAGCTCGACCACCAGCGGTGCAACGTTTTCCGGCAGCTGGTGCGCGTAGGCAGCGTGGTCGGCGACCAGGACTTTCGTCACGCCGGCAATTTTTGCAGCGGCCTCGCCCACGGCGCCCACACCCTGGCCTGCGACCAGGACGTGGATGTCGCCACCGATTTTAGCGGCGGCTGCAACAATGTTCAGGGTGGCGGGAGCGACTGCGCCATTTTCGTGCTCAGCGATAACCAGGATAGGCATCAGATCACCTTCGCTTCGTTTTTCAGTTTCTCGACCAGTTCCGCCACCGATTTGACCTTGATGCCAGCGCTGCGAGCAGCCGGGGCTTCAACTTTCAGGGTCTTGTTGGTGGAGGCAGTGGACACACCCAAAGCGTCAGGCGTCAGCACTTCGAGCGGCTTCTTCTTGGCTTTCATGATGTTGGGCAGCGAGGCGTAGCGCGGCTCGTTCAGACGCAGGTCGGTGGTGACAATGGCCGGCAGCTTGAGCGAGACGGTTTGCGCACCGGCGTCGACTTCACGGGTTACGCTGACGCTGTCGCCGGACACTTCGACCTTGGAGGCGAAAGTGCCTTGAGCGTAACCGCTGAGTGCGGCGAGCATCTGGCCGGTCTGGTTGTTGTCGCTGTCGATGGCCTGCTTGCCGAGAATGACCAGCTGCGGCTGTTCTTTATCGACCACGGCCTTGAGCAGTTTGGCGATGGCCAGCGAGGTCAGGTCTTCGGCCGATTCGACGAGGATGGCGCGGTCGGCACCCAGTGCCAGTGCGGTGCGCAATTGCTCCTGAGCGGTGGTCGGGCCAATGGTGACCACGACGATCTCGGTCGCAACGCCCTTCTCTTTCAAGCGGACCGCTTCTTCTACAGCGATTTCGCAGAAGGGGTTCATGGACATCTTGACGTTAGCGAGATCGACGCCGGAGTTGTCCGCTTTGACGCGAACCTTGACGTTGTAGTCGACGACTCGTTTGACAGCTACAAGAACCTTCATGGATTCCTCGTTTCTCTCCGATGAAAAGAAAGTCGCCAGGCCTGGGCCGGCGATGGGTAGGCAGCAGTGTAGTGACAGCGCTGCGAACCCTGTATTCGTGCTTGCTGAAGGGTGAGTTCGGCAAAAACAGTCGCTCAACCCCTGCATTCCAAGCCAGACGCCGGGCGGGTGTGTAAACTGCACCGCGCTTTAATGGCGTGAGGTAGCGGTTGATTTGCCGCACCACGCGGGCAAACGCCTCAAGCGGTGGTCATGCACCTGCGGGCAGCCTGCGGCGAGTGCAAAACCGCCCGTATCTTGACCGGAACACCTAGTCGGGTCAATACGACAAAAACGCCAGTCACAAGCCGCGCCGCCATGTTTTATCCGCCCTGCGGCCATTTCAAACAAACGTTTGTATTGGACCTGCCGGGTGGTGTAGATATAATGCGCCCCTTTAAGAGGGCGCCCGGAAAGACATCGTTCCGCGTGCCGGTTTTTGCTTCATATAAAAAAATACTGTTGAGCCCTGAGTAGGAGATAGCCTGTGGAACGCGAATACATGGAATTCGACGTCGTCATCGTCGGAGCCGGCCCCGCCGGGCTTTCCGCCGCTTGCCGCCTGAAACAGAAGGCTGTTGAAGCAGGACAGGAGCTCAGCGTCTGCGTGGTGGAGAAGGGTTCCGAAGTCGGTGCACACATCCTCTCTGGTGCGGTCTTCGAAACCCGCGCGCTCGACGAGCTGTTCCCTGACTGGAAAGCCCTTGGCGCGCCGCTCAATACGCCCGTCAAGCGCGATGACATCTATGTACTCAAAAACCCTGAAGCCTCCAACAAAGTGCCGGGCTTTTTCGTGCCCAAGACCATGCACAACGAAGGCAACTACATCATCTCCCTGGGCAACTTGTGCCGCTGGATGGCCCAGCAGGCCGAGAACCTGGGCGTCGAAATCTACCCGGGCTTCGCGGCTCAGGAAGCGCTGATCGATGAAAATGGCGTGGTGCGCGGCATCCTCACCGGTGACCTGGGCGTCGACCGCGAAGGCAATCCGAAGGAAGGCCTGTACACCCCCGGCATGGAACTGCGTGGCAAATACACCCTGTTCGCCGAAGGCTGCCGTGGTCACATCGGCAAGCAACTGATCAGGCGCTTCAACCTCGACAGCGAAGCGGACGCCCAGCATTACGGCATCGGCCTGAAGGAAATCTGGGAAGTCGAACCGGCCAGGCATGAGCCAGGCCTGGTGGTGCACACCGCCGGCTGGCCATTGAACGACGAGAACCTGGGCGGCTCCTTCCTTTATCACCTGGAAAATAATCAGGTGGTGGTCGGCCTGATCGTCGACCTGTCCTACAGCAACCCCTACCTGTCGCCGTTCGACGAATTCCAGCGTCTCAAGCATCACCCGGTGTTCAAGCAGTATCTGGAAGGCGGCAAACGCATCAGCTACGGCGCCCGCGCCATCTGCAAAGGCGGCCTGAATTCGTTGCCGAAGATGGTCTTCCCCGGCGGCGCACTGATCGGTTGCGACCTGGGCACCCTGAATTTCGCCAAGATCAAGGGCAGCCACACCGCCATGAAGTCCGGCATGCTGGCCGCGGACGCCGTGGCCGACGCGCTGTTCGCCGGCAGCGAAGGCGGTGATGCGCTTAACGGATACGTCGAAGGCTTCAAAGCCAGCTGGTTGCACGAAGAGCTGTTCACCAGCCGCAACTTCGGCGCCGCGATCCACAAGTTCGGCGCGATCATGGGCGGCGCGTTCAACTTCGTCGACCAGAACCTGTTTGCCGGCAAGCTCCCGTTCACGCTGCACGACACCGTGCCGGACTACGCGTGCATGAAGCTGGCGGCCGACTCGAAGAAGATCGACTACCCGCGGCCCGACGGCAAGCTGAGCTTTGACAAACTGAGTTCGGTGTTCATCTCCGGCACCAACCATGAAGAAGAACAGCCTTGCCACTTGAAGCTCAAGGACCCGAGCATCCCGATCAGCGTCAACCTGCCCAAATACGACGAGCCCGCGCAGCGTTACTGCCCGGCCGGCGTGTATGAAGTGGTGACGCAGGAAGATGGCGAAAAACGCTTCCAGATCAATGCCCAGAACTGCGTGCACTGCAAGACCTGCGACATCAAGGACCCTTCGCAGAACATCACCTGGGTGGCACCGGAAGGTTCGGGCGGGCCGACTTACCCGAATATGTGACCTGTAGGAGCGCGCTTGCCCGCGATGCAGTTGTGTCAGCCAACAAATGTGTTTCTGATCCAACTGCATCGCGGGCAAGCGCGCTCCTACAACAGCAATCGATCAAGCCGGGACCCGCAGCTGCTCACCCTCCTCGCCCGGGCTGCGTTCAAAGTAACGTTTATATTCGCGACTGAATTGCGACGTGCTCTGGTAACCCACCCGATGCGCCACCTGCGCCACCCCCAGCCCTTCGCCCACCAGCATCTGCTGAGCCTTGATCAGGCGCAGGCGCTTGAGGTACTGCACCGGCGACAGCAACGTGGTGCGCTTGAAATGCTCGTGAAAGGTCGAAGCGCTCATGTTGGCGCAGTTGGCCAGTGCCTCGACGCTCAAGGCTTCATCGTAGTGGTCACGCAGGAACTGTAACGCGGCGGCAATACGGGCGAAATGCCCCTGCTGCTCGACCAGCGCCCGCAACACGCCGGCCTGCGGGCCACGCAGCGCGGTGTACAAGACTTCCCGCACGCGCGCGGCGCCCATCACCTGACACTCCAGCGGATCGTGCAGACAGCGCAGCAGCCGCTCGACACTGTCGCGCATGGGCCTGCCCAACTCGGCCGAGTTCATCGACTCCGGCGTCTGGGCTTTTACGGCAGCATCCGGCAGCAACCCCATGGATTGCACCAGCTCACCAATCACCAGCCGATCGATCGAGACCGCCACGCCATACAGCGGCTCATGCACCGTGGCGAAGGTCTCGCACATGAACGGAACGGAAAGCGCCTGAACCAGATAATGCCCCGCGCCGTACTCGAACATGCGCGTGCCCAGACGCGCCAGCTTGCTGCCCTGGGCCAGGATGATCAGGCTCGGCTCGTAGATTTGCGGGCTGCTGGCCACGTAGTGATTCCACGACATCACTTGCACGCCGGCAAGCGCGGTGTCGACGAACCCGGGACGAGGGGCCAGCGGCTTGATCAATGAAACCAGCGCGGCATTGGAATCGCAATGAAGAGTCAGTGACATGGGAACCCGGACAGAGGATTAGACAGCACCATCATCGCAGATCGGGCCACGCGGGGGAGACCGATAACCAGACACCGGAGCAATAGGCACGACACACGTAGGAATGGTCATGGCCGCGCACCGCCGCCATCCGGACAATGGGCAGCCTCTTTCGTCATCGCTTCGTGAGGCTCTCTTATGTACACCGCTATCGGTTACGCCGCCAAATCGGCCACCACCCCCCTCGCCCCCATGACCTTCGAACGCCGCAGCCCGCGGGTCGACGACGTGGCCATTGAAATCATGTACTGCGGCGTCTGCCACTCCGACATCCACCAGGCACGCAACGAGTGGGGCATCGCGGTCTACCCGCTGATGCCGGGCCACGAAATCGTCGGCAAGGTCACGGCCGTGGGCGCCAACGTCAGCAAGCACAAGGTCGGTGATCTGGTCGGTGTCGGCTGCATGGTCGATTCATGCCGTCATTGCGAAGCCTGCTCTCAGGACCTGGAGCAGTACTGCCTGGAAGGCCCGACCCTGACCTACGCCACCCCGGACCGTATCGACGGCAGCAACACCATGGGCGGCTACTCCAACAGCATCGTGGTCAGCGAGCACTTTGTCGTGCGCATCCCGGAAAAACTCGACCTGGCGGCTGCTGCGCCGATCCTGTGCGCAGGGATCACCACCTATTCGCCGCTCAAGCACTACGGCGTTGAAGCGGGCGACAAGGTCGGCATTCTCGGGATGGGCGGCCTCGGCCACATGGGCATCAAGTTCGCCAAGGCCATGGGCGCTGAAGTGACCTTGTTCACCCGCTCGGCGAGCAAGGCTGAAGAAGCCCGCCGTCAGGGTGCCGATCACGTGATCGTCTCCACCGACGCGGAGCAGATGAAAGCCGCTGCCGGGCATTTCGACTTCCTGCTGGACACCATTCCGGTGCAGCACGACCTGAACCCGTACCTGGAAACCCTGCGCTTTGACGGCGTGCACATCCTGGTGGGTCTGATCGAACCGGTTGACCCGGCCCTGCATGCCGCCAATCTGGTGATGAAGCGCCGCGTTCTGGCCGGTTCCCTGATCGGTGGTATCGCCGAAACCCAGGAAGTCCTGGATTTCTGCGCCGAGCACGGCATCACCTGCGACATTGAGATGCTCGACATCAAGAACATCAACGAGGCCTACACCCGCATGATTGCCGGTGATGTGAAGTACCGCTTCGTGATTGATATGGCGACGTTGAAGGCCTGATACAGCAAACCCTCTGCAGGAGCGCGCTTGCCCGCGATGCGATTATTCAGTCACTGCATGCAAGACGGGTCGATTGCCATCGCGGGCAAGCGCGCTCCTACAGGTTAAGCGGCCCGCCCACTATCACCCACCCAACTCCGCCGACAACCGTGCCGCGGTCTCTTTGATCAGCGGCACCAGCTCGGCCATCTTTTCCAGCGGCATGTACGGCACGGTACTGGCGATGCTGATACCGGCGACAATGTGCTTGCTCGCATCCCGTATCGGCGCCGCGACGCAGCGGATCGACGGTTCGTTGTCTTCCAGATCGAAGGCATAGCCGCCCTGCACATATTCCTGCATGCGCGCGCGGACCTGTTCCCACGACTGTTCCTGATGTGCCGGCCACAGCGGATTGCGCGCCACGTCCGGCAGGCTGATCTCGTACAGCCTCAACCATTCGCTTTCCGGGGCATCCAGCAGCAACGCCTTGCCAATACCGGTGCGCGCCAGCGGCATCCGGTGCCCGACCCGCGAGCGCATTTCCGGGCCGTTTCGCCCCGGGTTCTTGTGCAGATAAAGCACCTCGTCGCCGTCCCGCATCGCCAGGTGCACGGTGTCGCCGGACAACGCGGACAGCTCATCGAGAAACGGCCGCGCCAGCATCGCCAGCGGTACTTCTTCCCGGGCCTGAAAGCCCAATTCAATCAGCTTGGGCCCCAGCAGATAACCCACTTGGGGCAGGACCCGCAGGTAACGCTCGTCCACCAGGCAACTGGCCAATCGGTGCGTGGTGCTGCGGGTGGTGCCGATCAGCCGGGCGATTTCCTTGAGGTCGCGTGCGCCGCTGGCCACGGCCTGCACCACGCCCAGCCCGCGAAGCAAGGTCTGCGTCCCGGTGGGCGCGGCGTCTTTGCTCGCCACGCTTGGGGTATCGGAAGTGTCTTGCATATCGCGCCTTATGAAATCGAAGAGCCGGCGGCATTATCGTCGCCAGCTTCGGAAGCTGCATAGGGTTACAGCTCGATGCGTTCGACCTTGCCCACCAGCAGGATGTAGGACAGCGCACCCAACAATGCCAGCACGGCGATGTAAGTAATCGCCGGTGCAAACGAGTCGCCGGTGGCCAGGAAGCCGATCACGATGGGCGTGGCGATGGCCGCCAGGTTACCGATCAGGTTGAACGTTCCGCCGGTCAATCCCAACAGCCGCGCCGGCGCCAGGGTCGACACCAGCGACCAGGTGATCGATGCCAGGCCGTTGCCAAAGAACGCCAGCGCCAGGAACGCAATCACCAACGGGGTCGATTCGACGAAGTTGGCGCCGATGATCGACGTGGAAATCAACAGGCCGGCAATGATCGGCAGCTTGCGCGCAAACCCCACGGTGTGGCCCCGGCGGATCAGCCAGTCGGAGAAGAAGCCCGAGCAGAGCACGCCGACGAACGCCGCGAGAAACGGCACCGACGCCAGCATCCCGGACTTGATGAAGTCCATGCCGCGGTATTTCACCAGATAGGTGGGGAACCAGGTCAGGAAGAACCACAGGGTCGAGTTCAGGCAGAACTGCCCCAGGTAAATGCCCCACAGCTTGCGCTTGCTGAGGACGATGCCCAGGTCCATCCAGCTGAAACCCTGCTTGGCCTTGGCCGTGTCGGCCTGGATGTCCACCAGCCCGCCGCCTTCAGTGATCAGGTCGATTTCAGCCTGATTGGCGCCTTTGAAATCACGGGGTTCGCGATAGACCGCGTACCAGATCGCCGCCCAGAGCACGCCGACTGCGCCGGTAGCCACGAACACCATGTGCCAGCCGTAAGTGGCTTGCAGCCAAGCCAGCACCGGGGTCAGAAAGGCCAGGCCGACAAACTGCCCGGAGGTGTAGAAGCCTACCGCCGTCGCCCGCTCCCGCTCGGGAAACCAGGTGGTGACCACGCGGCTGTTGATCGGATAGGCCGGTGCTTCGAGGGCGCCCACCAGCATCCGCAGGATAAACAGGCCGATGAAGCTGCCGACGAAGCCAAGCATGACGGTCGCCAGGGACCACAAGGCCAGGGCAACCGTGTACAGAATCCGGGGCGGCACGCGGTCCACCAGCCAGCCGCCGGGGAGTTGCATGGCCACATAGGTCCAGCCGAAGGCCGAGAAGATCAGGCCGACGTGCACCGGGTCGATCCCCAGTTCGCTGGTCAGGGCCGGCGCGGCGATGGACAGGTTGCTGCGGTCCAGGTAGTTGATCACCACTGTGATGAACAGCAGCACCATGATGAAAAAGCGTTTTCGGGTCGGCGTGGCGGTGGTGGCCCGCGCCTGTGCAAGGGTTTGTGTGCGCATGGGTCGTGCCTCTTTTTATGTTTATCTGAGGTCAGGTACAGCGGGAAACGATCGTTCCCACGCTCCGCGTGGTAACGCCAATCTGGACGCTCCGCGTCCGTACGGATGACGCGGAGCGTCAAGCAATGCATTCCCACGCAGAGCGTGGGAACGATCAGATGCGACTAGCCGCCTATCACCACTCGGCAAAACTGCCATCGGCATGGCGCCAGATCGGGTTGCGCCAGCGGTGGCCGATGGCGGCGCGTTCCTTGACGTATTCCTCGTTGATCTCGATGCCCAGGCCCGGGCCGTTGGGGATCTTCACCATGCCCTTGTCGTAATCGAAGACTTCCGGGTTCTTGATGTAATCGAGCAAGTCGTTGCTTTCGTTGTAATGGATGCCCAGGCTCTGCTCCTGGATGAACGCGTTGTAGCAAACCGCGTCCAGCTGCAGGCACGCCGCCAGCGCAATCGGGCCCAGCGGACAATGCAGCGCCAGCGCCACGTCGTAGGCCTCGGCCATGTTGGCGATCTTGCGGGTTTCGGTGATGCCACCGGCGTGGGACGCGTCCGGCTGGATGATGTCAACGTAGCCTTCGCTTAACACCCGCTTGAAGTCCCAGCGCGAAAACAGACGCTCGCCCAGGGCAATCGGCGTGCTGGTCAACGGGGCCAGCTCTTTGAGCGCTTCGTAGTTCTCGCTGAGCACCGGCTCTTCGATGAACATCAGCTTGTACGGGTCCAGTTCTTTCATCAGCACCTTGGCCATGGGCTTGTGCACCCGGCCATGGAAATCGACGCCGATGCCAACATTCGGGCCGACGGCATCGCGCACGGCGGCGACGTTGGCCAGGGCCAGATCGACCTTGTCGAAGGTGTCGAGGAACTGCAGTTCTTCAGTGCCGTTCATTTTTACTGCCGTGAAGCCGCGCTCCACGGCTTCCTTGGCCGCACGCGCAGTGTCGGCCGGACGGTCGCCGCCGATCCACGAATACACGCGGATCTTGTCCCGCACCTGACCACCCAGCAAATCACTGACCGAGACGCCCAGCGCCTTGCCCTTGATGTCCCACAGGGCCTGGTCGATACCTGCCAGCGCGCTCATGTGAATGGCGCCGCCCCGGTAGAAGCCGCCGCGGTACAGCACGGTCCAGATGTCTTCGATGTTGCGCGGGTCTTTGCCGATCAGGTAGTCGGACAATTCTTCAACCGCCGCCGCGACGGTGTGCGCGCGCCCTTCCACAACAGGCTCGCCCCAACCGGTGACGCCCTGATCGGTTTCGACTTTCAGGAAGCACCAGCGCGGTGGAACGATGAAGGTCGTGAGTTTGGTGATTTTCATCTCTTATCTCTCTTATTCAATGACGCGTATTCAGTGAGGCTCGATTACAAATGTTCGTTGCCACGGCGCGATTGTTTCCAGCCGGCGACGTACGCCTTGGCCCGTTCGGCCACGTCGTCGGCGCTCATGCCCGGTTTGAACAGCCCGGAGCCGAGGCCGAAGCCCGATACACCGGCGTCCAGAAACGGTTTCATGTTGTCCGGGGTGATGCCGCCCACCGGAATCAATGCGGTGCCCACCGGCAATACCGCCAGCCAGGCCTTGACCACCGCAGGCCCCATCTGCTCGGCCGGGAACAGCTTCAGCACGTCGGCGCCGTTGGCCAGTGCCGCGAAGGCTTCGGTCGGAGTCGCGACGCCCGGCGAGAGAAACAGCCCCTCGGCCTTGGCCGCGCGCAACACTTCCGGGTCGCTGTGGGGCATGACGATGACTTGGCCGCCGGCATCCTTCACCAGTCGCACCTGCTCGGGCGTCAACACCGTGCCTGCACCGATCAGGCAATCGGCTGGAAGGCTCTGACGCAGAAGACGGATGCTGTCGTACGGCTGCGGGGAATTGAGCGGGACTTCGATGACCCGAAAACCGGCCTGATACAGGACATCGCCGATGGCCGGGGCTTCTTCGGGGCGCAGGCCGCGAAGGATGGCCACCAGACCGTTTTGCACGAGGGCTTGCTTGAGCATGTCAGTTCTCTACGTGATGAGGCTGTGGGGTGGACGCGAGCAAGCCGGCCTGGAGCGCGACTTGCCACAGACCGTGTTCGGTCGCCTGTTCCGGCTGAGTGACCTGAGGGAAACCGCAGGCCTTGAGCGCGCGCTGATAACGGGCCAGGAGCTGTTCGCTGCCGATCAGGATCACAGCGGGCAACGGTTCGCCGGACGCTTGCAGCAAGGTGCGCAGTGCGACCAGCTCATGACCGATCAACAGGCCGGACAAATAATCGGCCTGTGCGCTGCCGGACAGTTCGCCGGTCAGGCCCAGGGTGCGGCAGCTGAAGACGGTCGACAGTGGCCCGGCCGCGCCATCGGGGGATAACGTCACCGCCACCCCGCGATCAAACGCGGCCTGATCGAAGACGTCGCCGCGCTGCATCGTGCGGCCGAGAATCGTGTGTGCGGATAGCGCGGCGTAGACCTCGCCGGTCATGAAGGTATCGAAATGGACGATGCAGCCATCCACCGCGCGCACCCATTTCGAATGACTGCCCGGCAGGCCGATCAACAGCGGTTCGGCGCTTCGGCCATTGAAGGCACTGAGAATGCCCAGCACCTGGGTTTCTTCACCGCGCATGACATTGGGCAGTGCCGAGCGCTGGAGCACGCCGGGAATGATGTGCACGTCGCCGCCACGCAGGCTGCGCACCGTGACCAGTGCTGAACTGAGCGCCGCGACACTGGCGGGCGTTTCGCGGTAGGGCGCCTCGCGCCAGCCCTGGGCGCTGCCGACCATACCGCAGGCGATGACCGGAAGGTCGGGCTGGGCGTCGAGCCAGTCGCCACAGGCCTGATCGAAGGCCAGTTCGAATCCGTTGCTGCACAGCTCGCCTGCGATCGACCGGGGGGTCGACGGCAGCTGCATGATGCCCGCGCTCAAGGCGCGTTGTTCCAGTACCCGGCCGTGTTCGCCGAGTCGATAAGCACGAAGAGAGGTGGTCCCCCAATCGAGCGCGATCAATTGCGCCTGCATCGCTTCACCTTTTTGTTTTTTATGAGTGAGTGCCGGGCAACTATAACCGTAGGTACAGATAAATCTCAATATATAACTAGACAACCCATATTGTGGGATTTACATAGGATTGCGTCAGCCCCCTGCCCCACGTCGCCAGACTGCGGCATACTGCGCAGCACCACCCGCCCTGCTCCATCCGCCTTCAGCGCGGAAGGTGGTAACCACCCCGCAGCATTCCCCACCTCCCTCCGTATCCTGCTGCTTGTGATGAGCCCCCTCATTGCGAACCGTTGTGCTGTGCATTCGGCGGACTTCCTCTGCACAAGGATCCGTAAGATGAAGCGATTTCCCGTATTCGACAGTTTGCGTGGGCTGTGCGCGCTGGCGCTGATCGTTCACCACACCCACATCGAGCGCAGTTTCTCGCAGCTGCCTGTGTTCAGAAACGCCAGCTACCTGGTCGGGCTGTTCTTCGCCATCAGTGGCTTTGTGCTGTACCGCCACTACATGAACCGCCTCTCGACCCCGCGTCAGCTGCGTGACTTCGCCATCGCGCACATCTGCCGGATCTACCCCTTGCACGTGTTGATGCTGCTGGTGTTCATCGGTTTCGAGTGCGTCAAGTTCGTGCTTGAACGCAATGGCCTGCTGCTCAACGGCCCCGCCTTCAGCGGCGACCGCGCGCCTCGGGAGATCCTGCCCAACCTGCTGCTGATTCAAGCGTGGTGGCCCGGTTTCAATGCGCTGTCGTTCAACTACCCGGCCTGGATCGTCAGCGTGCAGTTTTACCTGGCCCTGCTGTTCGCGCTGATCACGTTCGCGATGCCAAGCCTGGCGCGGATGGCCGTGACGTTATTGGCAATTGCAGCCTGCGCCATGTTGTTCACCCAGAGCCCTTTGCTCACGCCAAACGTGCAATGGGGCGCGGCGGCGTTCTTCGCGGGCGCGATGACCTACCGACTGTACGTGCGCCTGCATGACCTGGCGCCCGGCCCGGTGGTGGGCAGCGTCCTGGAAATCGTCATCGTCGGGGTGATTTACGCGCTGATGGTCGACGGCGAACCGCCGCAGACGCTGAATCTGGCGCTGCTGTTTTGCGTTGCCATGCTGATCTTCTCGTTTGAAGCAGGGATCGTTTCCCGGCTGCTGCAACTGAAGGTGCTCAGCCGCATCGGCCGGCTGTGGTTCTCGATCTACATGACCCACGCCGCGGTGATCTTCGTCATCGGCACGGCGCTGCAAGTCATCGCCAAGCGCACCGGGGTTGCGCTGTTTAACGACCTGCCCGGCGAAAACGCTGGCAGCGTCGTGCGCTACGTGAGCACCGGTACGGCAATCAACGACAACCTGATCATGGTGCTGATACTCGTGGCGGTGGTGGTGGTGTCGATGCTGACCCATCGCTACGTCGAGCAGTGGGGCATTGCTTTCGGCGAGCGCTGGAAAGCCGGGAGGCTGGGGGAAAGGCGGCGGGATCACGACGTCAGCCGCTCTGCCTGAACATTTATTGCCCCCTAAAAAAACCGGCCCCTGAGGGCGGTTTTTTTTGTGTCCGGCATTCAGCGTCAGATCAACGCTCCAGCAGGATCCGCAGCATGCGGCGCAGCGGTTCGGCCGCGCCCCACAACAATTGATCGCCGACGGTGAACGCGCCCAGGTACTGCGAGCCCATGTTCAGCTTGCGCAAACGACCCACCGGGATGTTCAGGGTGCCGGTGACCGACGTCGGGCTCAGCTCCTGAATGCTCGCCTCACGGTTGTTCGGCACCAGTTTCACCCACGGGTTGTGCTGGCTGATCAGGCCTTCGATGTCGGCAATCGGTACGTCCTTGTTGAGCTTGATGGTCAGCGCCTGGCTGTGGCAACGCATGGCACCGATGCGCACGCAGATGCCGTCCACCGGGATCGGGCTCTTGAAGCGACCGAGGATCTTGTTGGTCTCGGCCTGGCCTTTCCACTCTTCGCGGCTCTGCCCGTTGGGCAGTTCCTTGTCGATCCACGGGATCAGGCTGCCGGCCAGTGGCACGCCGAAGTTTTCGGTCGGGAAGCCTTCGCTGCGCATGGCGTCGGCCACTTTGCGGTCGATGTCCAGGATTGCGCTCGCCGGGTTGGCCAGTTCATCGGCCACCGAGGCATTGATGGCGCCCATCTGCTTGATCAGTTCACGCATGTTCTGCGCGCCGGCACCGGAGGCCGCCTGATAGGTCATGACGTTCATCCATTCCACCAGACCGGCTTCGAACAGACCGCCCAGCCCCATCAGCATCAGGCTGACGGTGCAGTTGCCACCGATGTAGTTTTTGGTGCCGGCGTCCAGCTGCTGGTCGATCACCTTGCGGTTGACCGGGTCGAGGACGATGACCGCGTCATCCTGCATGCGCAGGGACGAGGCGGCGTCGATCCAGTAACCCTTCCAGCCCGCTTCGCGCAGCTTCGGGAAGACTTCACTGGTGTAGTCACCGCCCTGACAGGTCAGCACCACGTCGAGGGTCTTGAGATCGTCGATGCTGTACGCATCCTTGAGCGGGGCAATGTCCTTGCCCACCGATGGACCTTGTCCACCGACGTTGGAGGTGGTGAAAAAAACCGGCTCGATCAGATCGAAATCCTGCTCTTCCAGCATCCGCTGCATGAGCACGGAACCAACCATACCGCGCCAACCGACCAGACCTACACGTTTCATCGCAACTACACCTTAACTAAAAGTGGGGCCCCTTACGGAGCGAATCGAAGTGCTTGTGTGCCGCCGCCTCGACTCGAACTCGTGGTAGTGGGCCCGAGATATTACAGATTGCGCAGCGCGGCGACTACGGCGTCGCCCATTTCCTGCGTGCCGACCCTGGTATTGCCTGCCGACCAGATGTCGCCGGTGCGCAAACCCTGATCCAGCACCAGGCTGACGGCCTGCTCGATGGCGTCGGCGGCGGTGTGCTGATTGAAGCTGTAACGCAGCATCATCGACACCGACAGAATGGTCGCCAACGGGTTGGCCACGCCTTTGCCGGCAATGTCCGGCGCCGAACCGTGGCACGGCTCGTACATGCCCTTGTTCTCGGAGTCCAGCGACGCCGACGGCAGCATGCCGATGGAACCGGTGAGCATCGACGCTTCGTCCGAGAGGATGTCGCCGAACAGATTGTCGGTCACGATCACGTCGAACTGCTTGGGCGCACGCACCAGTTGCATGGCGGCATTATCGACGTACATGTGGCTCAGCTCGACGTCCGGGTAATCCTTGGCCACTTGCTCGACCACTTCGCGCCACAGTTGGCTGGAAGCCAGTACGTTGGCCTTGTCCACCGAACACAGTTTCTTGCCTCGCACCCGGGCCATGTCGAAACCGACGCGGGCGATACGGCGGATTTCGCTTTCGCTGTACGGGAGCGTGTCGTACGCCTGCCGCTCGCCATTCTCCAGCTCACGGGTGCCGCGCGGCGAGCCGAAATAGATGCCGCCGGTCAGTTCACGGACGATGAGGATGTCCAGCCCGGCAACGATTTCCGGCTTGAGGCTCGAGGCGTCGGCCAGCTGCGGGTACAGGATCGCCGGACGCAGGTTGGCGAACAGGCCCAGTTGCGAGCGAATCTTCAGCAGGCCACGCTCCGGACGAATGTCACGTTCGATGGCATCCCACTTCGGCCCGCCCACTGCGCCAAGCAACACGGCGTCAGCCTGACGCGCACGGTCCAGCGTCTCGTCGGCCAGCGGTACGCCATGCCGGTCGATGGCCGCGCCACCGATCACGTCGTGGGTCAGTTCGAAATCCAGCGAATACCTGTCATTGGCCAGTTCCAGCACCTTGACCGCTTCGGCCATGATCTCGGGGCCAATGCCATCGCCTGGAAGAATCAGAATCTGCTTGCTCATAACGTCCTCTTTGAAATTACTGCGGCGCTACCATGAGCGCCGACTGAAATACCGGTATTTCCTCGTCCCTGTAGGAGCTGACGAGCAGCGCGAGGCTGCGATTGCAATCTTCCCGCCACACCGCAATCGCGGCCTCGCACGGGCTCGTCAGCGCCTACAGGATCTTGCGTTGTTCATGCGTTACGAAACAACCACGGCTGGGAAGCGCGGTGTTTGCTTTCGAACGTGGCGATGGAATCGGCGTCGATCAGCGTCAGGCCGATGTCGTCCAGGCCGTTCAACAGGCAGTGCTTGCGGAACGCGTCGATCTCGAAGCTCAGGACTTTGCCATCGGGGCGGGTCACGGTCTGCGACGCCAGGTCGACATTGAGCTGATAGCCGGGCGTGGCTTCAACCTGCTTGAACAGCGCGTCAACCTCGGCCTCGTCCAGAATGATTGGTAGCAGGCCGTTCTTGAAGCTGTTGTTGAAGAAGATGTCCGCGTAACTCGGCGCGATGATCGCGCGGAAACCGTATTCTTCCAGGGCCCAGGGCGCGTGTTCACGGCTGGAACCGCAACCGAAATTCTCGCGGGCCAGCAGCACGCTGGCGCCTTGATAACGGGCGTTATTGAGCACGAAATCCGGGTTCAGCGGACGCTTGGAGTTGTCCTGATAGGGCTGCCCCACGTCCAGGTAACGCCACTCGTCGAACAGGTTCGGGCCAAAGCCCGTGCGCTTGATCGACTTCAGGAACTGCTTGGGGATGATCTGATCGGTGTCGACGTTGGCGCGATCCAGAGGAGCCACCATGCCGGTGTGTTGAGTAAAGGCTTTCATGCGGGGCTCCTTATGCCGGGATCATGCTGCGGACGTCGACGAATCGACCGTTGACGGCAGCCGCCGCCGCCATCGCCGGGCTCACCAGGTGCGTACGGCCACCGGCGCCCTGACGGCCCTCGAAGTTACGGTTGGAGGTGGACGCGCAATGCTCGCCACTTTCCAGGCGATCCGGGTTCATCGCCAGGCACATGGAGCACCCCGGCTCACGCCATTCGAAACCGGCTTCGATGAAAATCTTGTCCAGCCCTTCGTCTTCCGCCTGCTGCTTCACCAGGCCCGAGCCCGGCACCACGATGGCTTGCTTGATGGTCGATGCCACCTTGCGGCCCTTGGCGATGCCAGCCGCGGCGCGCAAATCTTCGATGCGCGAGTTGGTGCAGGAACCGATGAACACACGGTCCAGCTGAATATCGGTGATCGCCTGGTTGGCCTTGAGGCCCATGTACTTGAGCGCGCGCTCAATGGAATCGCGCTTGACCAGGTCAGCTTCCTTCGCGGGGTCAGGTACGTTCTGATCCACCGCGAGGACCATTTCCGGCGACGTGCCCCAGCTCACTTGCGGCTTGATCTGGGTGGCGTCGAGCTCAACCACGGTGTCGAATACCGCGTCGTCATCGGACACCAGGTCTTTCCAGTTTTCGACGGCCAGGTCCCACTGCTCGCCTTTTGGCGCGAACGGGCGACCCTTCACGTAAGCGATAGTCTTCTCATCGGTGGCAACCAACCCGACCCGGGCGCCGCCCTCGATGGACATGTTGCAGATGGTCATGCGGCCTTCGACCGACAGATCACGGATCGCACTGCCGGCGAACTCGATGGCGTGGCCGTTGCCGCCGGCGGTGCCGATCTTGCCGATGATGGCCAGCACGATGTCTTTTGCGGTGACGCCAAACGGCAATTTGCCTTCGACGCGCACCAGCATGTTTTTCATTTTCTTGGCGACCAGGCACTGGGTGGCGAGCACGTGCTCGACCTCGGAGGTGCCGATACCGTGGGCCAGCGCGCCGAACGCGCCGTGGGTCGAGGTGTGTGAATCGCCGCAGACCACGGTCATGCCCGGCAAGGTCGCACCCTGCTCAGGGCCGATGACGTGAACGATGCCCTGACGCACGTCGTTCATCTTGAATTCGGTGATGCCGTATTCGTCGCAGTTATCGTCCAGGGTTTTTACCTGCAGGCGCGACACCAGATCGACAATGGCTTCAACGCCACCCTTGCGCTCCGGCGTGGTCGGCACGTTGTGGTCGGCAGTCGCCAGGTTGGCGTCGATGCGCCATGGCTTGCGTCCTGCCAGACGCAGGCCTTCAAAGGCTTGGGGCGAGGTCACTTCGTGAATGATGTGACGGTCGATATACAGCAGCGCCGAACCATCGTCGCGCTGCTTGACCAAATGCGAATCCCAGAGCTTGTCGTAGAGCGTTTTGCCGGCCATCAGACGTCATCCTCATCAGCTTGTTTCTATGCCCCGGTCACTGCTGAACGCGCGTCGCTAAACAATAACCCTTGGCTTGTGAGGGAGATGCTATGGAATATGCTTAAATAACTCAAATTCATAATTTTTATGCTTTGCATAACCAACTGGAATCCGACGATGGATCTGGCCAACCTCAACGCCTTTATCGCAATCGCTGAAACCGGCGGCTTTTCCACGGCAGCCGAGCGCCTGCACCTGACTCAGCCTGCGGTAAGCAAGCGCATTGCCGGGCTGGAGCAGCAACTCGATGTCAGGCTGTTCGACCGGCTCGGCCGGGAAGTCGGGCTGACCGAGGCGGGCCGGGCCTTGCTGCCGCGCGCCTACCAGATTCTGAATGTGCTGGATGACACCCGCCGCGCGCTGACCAACCTGACCGGTGAAGTCAGTGGACGCCTGACGCTGGCCACCAGTCATCACATTGGCCTGCACCGCCTGCCGCCTTTATTACGCGCCTTCACCCGACGTTACCCCGAGGTGGCGCTGGATATTCAGTTCCTCGACTCGGAAGTGGCCTACGAAGAAATCCTCCACGGCCGTGCCGAACTCGCCATTATCACCCTGGCCCCGCAACCGCATGCGCTGGTCAAGGTGATGCCAGTCTGGGACGACCCGCTGGATTTCGTCGCCGCGCCCGAGCACCCGCTGGTCAACAGCGGTGAGGTGACGCTGGCGGACGTCGCAGCCTACCCGGCTGTGTTTCCCGGGGTAAACACCTTTACCCACCACATCGTCAGCCGGCTGTGCGAAGCGCAAGGGATCAAGCCCAACATCGCCATGAGCACCAACTACATGGAAACGATCAAGATGATGGTGTCCATCGGCCTGGCGTGGAGCGTATTGCCCCGCACCATGCTGGATGAACAGGTGGCGCGCATTCCGCTGCCGGGGATACAGCTCAGTCGCCAGCTCGGTTACATCGTTCATACCGAGCGCACACTGTCCAATGCGGCGCGGGCGTTCATGGCGTTGCTCGATGCGCAGGTCGAAGGCTAAACGTTTGTAGCGTTCGGTCAGGGGCCCCGGCGCTACGCGACTTCCCGGTGCTCGGCGCCCAGCATCTGGCTGATGCGGGCGCAGTCGGTTTCGCGGCGCAACGCATCGAACAGCACAACGGCTTCCGGGTAACTCTTGGTCAACAGCACCACCCATTGCTTAAGGCGGCCCGGGGCCTGGACCCGGGTCATCTTGTCCAGCGCCTGCAGCCAGAAATCACGCAGCAGCGGTTGCAGTTCAGCCCAGGTCATCGCCACCACGTCCCTGCCCGCCTCGGCGGCCCCGATTTGCCGCGCCAGGTCCGGTCGCGCCACCAGCCCACGGCCGATCATGATGTCCCGCGCGCCACAGATTTCCTTGCAGCGACGCCAGTCGTCTACGGTCCAGATTTCACCGTTGGCGATGATCGGGATCTTCACCACGTCCTGGATCTTGCCGATCCACTCCCAGTGCGCGGGCGGTTTGTAGCCGTCCACTTTGGTCCGCGCGTGCACGACGATGTGCTCGGCGCCGCCGGCTTCCAGCGCCCGGGCGCAATCCAGGGCCGGATCGGTGTTGTCGAAGCCCAGGCGCATTTTCGCGGTGACCGGTATGTGCGCCGGCACTGCGCGACGCACCTGGCTGATGATGTCGTGCAGCAGCTCCGGCTCTTTGAGCAGGACCGCACCGCCCCGGGAGCGATTGACGGTTTTCGCCGGGCAGCCGAAATTCAGGTCAATCACCGGCGCCCCCAGCTCAGCGGCAAACGCCGCGTTTTCCGCCAGGCACACCGGATCAGAACCCAGCAGCTGGACACGCAGGGGCACGCCGGCGCGGGTCTTGGCGTCGGTCAGCAGTTCGGAAGCGAATTTGTGGAAATAGTGGGCCGGCAGCAGGCGCTCGGTCACCCGGATAAATTCGGTCACGCACCAGTCGATGCCGCCGACCTGGGTCAGCACGTCGCGCAGGATGTCGTCGACCAGGCCTTCCATGGGCGCCAGGGCAATTTGCATTGGGTCACACTCGAAAAAAGTCCGGCAGTTTACGGGGCGGCACACGGATTGGAAACGGCTTTGCCGCGCCGGATGTCAGGATTCGACGGTCATCAGCGCAGGCGCGTAGCCGTTGATGAACTCTGCCGGCATGCGTTTGGGTTTGCCGCTGGACAACTCGATGCAGACAAACGTGGTTTGTGCCCGCAGCAGCGTGACGCCGTCCCGGGGACGCTTGAGTTGAAAGCGTCGGGTCATCTTCAAACGCTGGTCCCATTCGACAATCCAGGTGGCCAGTTGCAGTTCGTCGTCCTGATAGGCGCTGGCCAGGTAATCGATCTCGTGCCGCACGACCGCCATGGCCCTGTCGAGCCGTCGGTATTCGGTCAGGTCCAGCCCCAACTGCTGCGAGTGGCGCCAGGCGCAGCGCTCGAGCCAGGTGACGTACACCGCGTTATTGGCGTGGCCCAGTCCATCGATGTCATCCTCGGCCACACTCAGATCAATGACGAATGGCGTTGCCAGATCCCAGACCATGCTCGCTCCTGCCTACAAGTTCACGTGCGGGCAGTGTAACGAAAAGCGCTTGGAGTGTCGGGGGGATGGCGCGGTGGCCGGGCGAGGTATCGGGGTCAGAACCCCAGAAAAACAAAAGGGCCATTCAATAATCGAATGACCCTTGGTCTCGCAGAGCGAGAAATCGTGGCGTCCCCTAGGGGACTCGAACCCCTGTTACCGCCGTGAAAGGGCGGTGTCCTAGGCCACTAGACGAAGGGGACG